>CAIQHW010000226.1 GCA_903871715.1 uncultured bacterium | reverse complement strand
TTTTCTGCTTCAACTAATCAAATTCATGTTGTTACCAATTTTCAAAGTCTTGTTTCAAAGCCTTTTGAAGATGACATCAATGCAATATGCTGGCATCGTGAATTGAAAGGTGATTTTAGTGAGCTAATAAAAAAGATTACGCTAACTGAAAACATTACTGTAATTGAGGAAGAAGAGCTTTTAGCATTGCAATTAAGTGAACAAGGACAATTGGCTCGTGAAATTATTTTAAATGATTTAAAGCTATTGAAAGCACATGGCGCATCACCTGTTCTTAACCTTATTAAATACTATGAGAGAGATAACTCCAATTCATTTTTCCCAACCGATGTTTATTCCTTCCATGCGGATAGTTCACCCATAACAACTGATACTTTTTTGTGTACTTACTTTGGCGAACCAAGTGAAATATTACCCAACTCTCAAGCCGAACAAAAAATACTTATCGCTGAAATACTTGATGAGCTAAAAAAACAATTTAGAGGTGCTGATAAAGATTTTGAATCTTATTTAAGCGAACATTTTTTTGATTTGCATTATCAGGAAAAACCAAATGCCAACGTAATTAATCTGGGGTTGGGAAACTTATGGCGATTGGCGGTTGATTATCCTGAAAGCAAAGTGCTGCCTTGTATTCATCGTGCACCAAAAGAAAAATTTGGTGAGCATCGGTTGTTGTTAATTTGCTAAATGCAAATGAGTTTAGCAATTGCTTATTGAATGAGTCAATACCGAGGTGCAACTTCAATGCAACAACATTTCAGCTTATCTTTGTTTGTAATTAAAATTAAAAATAGGAAACGATATTTCAAACCATTTTCAATTATGAATAGCAACAAAACACATGATGAGCGAATTGCAAAAATGATTTTTGCTTCGGTATATCCGCTATACATTAAAAAAGTAGAAAGCAAAGGCAGAACTATTGCTGAACTAAATCAAGTAATAAAGTGGTTAACAAATTTTGATGACAAGAAATTGAAAGAATTCATTGAAGAAAAAGCAACATTTGAAACCTTCTTTCAACAAGCAAAGTTGAATCCTAATGCCAAACTGATTACAGGTGTAATTTGTGGATATAGAATTGAAGACATTGAAAACCCATTAACCCAGCAAGTAAGGTATCTGGATAAGTTAGTAGATGAATTAGCCAAAGGCAAAAAGATGGAAAAGATTTTACGAGGTTAGTAGTGAGGTATTAATTGAAATAAATGCAATTTTTCGCCAAAGTTCATGCTCATTGAACATCAATTATTAATTTCGTTTTAAGGAACTTGTAATAAAAGCTTTATTTTTTTCTAATCATCCAATCCCTAAAGAGGTTTTAATCATGAAGTGATAAAATATTGGTAGCCGAAAAATTATCCTTAGGTTAATCGTTTGCAAATTCAAACTGCTTATAGTCATAAAAATCAACCAATTTTTTATGATTTCATTCTATATTTGTTCCAATCAAAAATAGCCTATGCGTAGTGTTTTATTGTTTTTATTCAGTTTGATTATTGTGGCAGTTCATGCCCAAGATACTTTACCCATCACTACTTTACACTTTCAGCAAACTTTTGTCAACCAATATCATCCGGCATTTCATTCGCCAATAACCGAAGGCAACAAATCATTAAACCATCATGCCGAGCAGTGTCTATCATCTACCACTACTTTATATTTTGGTACTAAAACTTGGCACAATGGTGAGTTTTATTTCAACCCCGAAGTAGCAGCAGGTTCGGGCATTTCAGGTGCAACAGGTGTGGCTGGTTTTCCTAATGGTGAAACTTTCCGTGTAGGTTCGCCTGCACCATCGGCATACATTGCCCGTTTGTTTTTTCGTCAGATAATACCCTTATCTAAAGAACAAACTTTACGAGCCGAAGACCAGAATATTTTAGCACGAATGGTGCCTGCTGAAAGAATTATTATCACATTGGGCAAATTTAGTTTGAGTGATATTTTTGACCAGAATGTAACCAGTCACGACCCTAAATCGAGCTTGCTCAATTGGTCGATGATGGATGCAGGTGCCTGGGATTATCCATCTAACACTCGTGGTTACACCTATGCTTTATCAGTAAAAGTGGTGAAGAAAAAATATATCCTTCGCTTTTGTTCTGCATTAAATTCCTTATGGTCGAATGGTATCATTACCAATAATTTTTTACCATCACCTAATGACTATTTAAAAGCGCATGGTGAAAATTTAGAACTGATATTACCCTTGCGAAAAGATTTTACACACACTATAAAATTTATGGTGTTTGCTAATCATGGCAGAATGGCTTCATACACAGATGCCAATGCAGTGCTTTCAAAAGATACCAGCTTAGCCATACGCAATGTGGTTGGTACACCATCTGAATTGTATGATGGTTCATCGCATCTGGTATCGCCTGCGTTAGATAATTTAAGAGGTAAAAGTGGTTCGTATTATGGCAAATATGGCTTTGTGATTAATTGGGAAAAAACAGAAGGCAAGGATATGTTGTTTGCCCGATTATCGTGGAATGATGGCAAACGTGAAACTTGGATGTACACTGAAATTGACCATTCGATTTGTGTAGGAAGTTTTATTTCGATGAATCGAATTCACCGCTACGATGACAAAATAAGAATTGCACTTGCCCTCAATGGCATTTCAAAAGATCATGCTGCTTATTTGCAAAATGGTGGTTATGGTTTTATCATCGGCGATGGATTAGGCAATTATCCAAAAGGTATCAGCAATGAATTTATTATAGAAGCGCAATACAATCTGCATTATAAAATGATGACGCTTTCACCCGATTATCAGTTGATTGTTAATCCGGCATATAACAGTTGTCGTGGACCAGTTTCGGTGTATAGTTTAAGAGCTCACTTTGAGTTTTAAAATGAATGGAAACAACATGAGCTGAAATTTACTAAAATTCGCATTTCATGAATAACCACTGTTTTAATTAGTAATTGTATGGTTTGAAGAAATTAATAAATGTGATGTAAGAAATCTTTCCACTCCTGTCCAATTCCGTTATCTTCATTTGTTATAAAAGCGTACAAACAATTTTATAATAATTAAATTTCAAAAAAACATGAGTGAATTTTTAATGCTTTTCAGAAGCGATGTATCGCTTGAACGCCCATCACCAGAGCAAATGCAAGCCATGATGAAACAATGGCAAGATTGGATGGGTAGTATTGCAGCACAAAACAAATTAGCCAGTGCTGGCAATCGCTTAACTGCCGAACATGCCAAAATTGTTAAACCAGGCGGAGTGATTACTAATGGTCCGTTTGTAGAATTGAAAGAAGCTGTTGGTGGCTACATTGTGGTGAAATGTGATTCGGCTGAGGAAGCTGCTGAGTTAGCAAAAGGTTGCCCGATATTGCATATTGGCGGAAGTGTAGAAGTTCGTTTAGTAATTCCGATGTAATTCAATCAACAAAAATTAAAATGCCTTCGTAATTTTATGAAGGCATTTTTTTTATGGAAACCAACGAATTGATACCACATTTATTCAGAACCGAATATCGAAAAATTGTTTCGGTATTGGTTAAAACATTTGGTTTATCACAAATGGAAATGGCGGAAGATATTGCCAGTGATACTTTTCTGACGGCTGCCGAATTGTGGGGCTTAAAAGGTTTACCACCCAATCCTGTTGCTTGGTTATATAACGTGGCGAAAAATAAAACCAAAAACAATTTACAACGCCATCAACTTTTTGATGGAAAAATTTCAACGGAAATAAAAATTAATGCTGCCGAAAAATTTGAATTGGAAATTGATTTATCGCCTCAAAACATTAATGATAGCCAATTGCAAATGATGTTTGCTATTTGTCATCCATCTATTTCTGTTGAATCACAAATTGGTTTATCATTGCGCATTCTTTGTGGATTTGGCATTGATGAAATTGCTGATGCTTTTTTAACTAACAAAGAAACCATCAACAAACGATTATTCAGAGCCAAAGAAAAACTTCGGGAAGAAAAAATCAGCATCAACATACCTGATGAAATAGAAATTAATCAACGATTAAAAACTGTACTTACCACCATTTATTTATTGTTCAGCGAAGGCTATTATTCAGCCAATCAAAATAAAATGATTCGGAAAGAATTGTGTTTGGAAGCCATGCGATTATGCTACATGTTGATTGAAAATAAAATCACGAATACACCCGAAGCCAACGCACTACTTTCGCTGATGTGTTTTCATGCTTCACGATTTGATGCCAGAATCAATGAAAATGGCGAACCCATTTTTTACCACGAACAAGATGCCACTTTGTGGGATGCGGATTTAATCAAGAAAGGTGAATACTTTTTGAATTGTGCAGCCACAGGAAATGTGGTTTCAAAATTTCATGTGGAGGCTGCAATTGCTTATTGGCACACCCATCAAGCCGATACCAAAGAAAAATGGGAAAACATTTTACAGCTCTATAATAAACTGTTGCAAATTGAATATTCGCCCATCGCTGCTTTGAACCGAACTTATGTGCTATCAAAAGCACACACCCTGCTGGAAGCTATAGCCGAAGCGGAAAAATTGAATCTCACCGACAATCATTTTTACTTTACATTGCTTGGCGAATTGTATAAAAGCGCTGATAAAGCAAAAGCAAAACAACATTTTCAATCGGCTTTATCATTGGCAAAATCGTTAACTGAAAAGCAAAATATTGAACAAAAAATGGATAAACTATTTCGAAAGTGATTTACCTATTCTATGCTATAAAAGGAAAATAATTGTACTTCTAAATAAAATTGAAAATACACTTACGAACAATAAAAAACTGTACAAAACTTTGCAAATTAGTCTATTATAAAGGGTGTTGTATAATTTAGGGAATTTGACAACCCGATTGCAATATTTCAAAACTGCAACAACCATATTATAGCTGTGATTAGCTATTTTCATTTTCCACAGTTGAAAGCCTTTTACCTTGTGGAATAGCTGCTATCAAGCTCTTGGTGTAACTAGATTTCGGATGCAGATATACTTCTGATGCCGAATCTATTTCTTCCATCGCTCCTTTATTCATCACCATAATTCTATCACTCATAAAATTTACAACTGATAAATCGTGCGAAATAAAAATGTAGCTAAAGCCAAATTCATAGCGCAAATTGGTGAGCAAATTCAACACTTGGGCTTGCACACTTGTATCCAAAGCCGATACTGATTCATCACAAATAATAAATTCAGGATTAACCGCTAAAGCCCGTGCAATCGCAATTCGCTGGCGTTGCCCACCGCTAAACTCATGCGGATAAAGATGATAATGCTCGGGATTAAGATTTACTTTTTCCAATAGCGAAATTGTTTTTTCAAATCGCTCTATTTTATTGGCAAATAACCCATGCACTTGCATGGGTTCTTGAATGGCTGCACCCACCGTCATTCGTGGGTTTAAGCTACTGTAAGGGTCTTGAAAAATAATTTGCAATCGCTTACGTACCGCAATTAAATCATTGCCTGAAAGTTGTAAAATGTTTTTTCCATCAAAAATTATTTCACCACTTTTTGCTTCTTGCAATCCCAAAATTGTTTTACCTAAAGTAGTTTTACCACAGCCGCTTTCGCCCACCAGTCCTAATGTTTCACCTTGATGCACATCAAAACTAACATCGTTTACAGCATTTGTAAATTCAAGAGGTTTACCCAACCAATTTCGTTTTGTTGGAAATTGAACTACCAAATTTTTCACTTCCAAAATCTTTTTTTGCTGCACCAAATGTTTTAATCGCTCATCCATTTCTTGCATCGAAATTTCATTTTCTGATTCAGAAAAACTGTTCCCAATTTTTATTTCTGGTGATGAAAATATTTTTCCCTTTCCATCTTCCTGCAAAAAATCGCTCATCACAGGCAATCGTTTTAATCGCTTTAAAATTGGTGGACGGCAAGCCAGCAATCCTTTGGTGTAGGAATGTTTAGGGGATTCAAAAATTTCTTGCACCAAGCCTTGTTCTACAATATTTCCTTTGTACATCACCACAATTCTATCTGCAATTTCAGCTACCACACCCAAATCGTGCGAAATAAAAATCATGCTCATTTGGTGTTGCTGTTGCAATTCTTTCATCAATGTTAAAATGTTGGCTTGCACTGTAACATCCAATGCTGTGGTAGGTTCGTCGGCAATCAACAATCGTGGTTGGCAACACATTGCCATCGCAATCATTACCCGTTGTTTTTGTCCGCCGCTCAATTGATGTGGATATTTTTCAAAAATATTTTTTGGGTTTGGCAATTTTACTTTTTCAAACCACTCAATAGTTTTTTGCTCGGCAATTTTTTTTGACACATGTTGATGCAACATTATCGCCTCCGATACTTGATTAGCACAAGTAAAAACAGGATTAAGCGAAGTCATCGGTTCTTGAAAAATCATTGCCATTTCATTGCCACGAAATTTGCGCATTTCATTTTCAGGTAATTTCAATAAGTCAATTTGTGCTCCATTTTTTATTTCATAAAATATTTCGCCATCTGCAATTTTGCCTAAATTATTTTGAATTAATCGCATCACCGATAAAGCTGTAACCGATTTTCCCGAACCCGATTCGCCCACAATACCTATCGTTTCGCCAGCCTGCACATCGAAACTGATGGAGTTTACAGCAGTTGTACAACCATTTTCGGTTTTAAATTGCGTACAAAGATTTTTGATGCTCAATAAAGGCATGATGATTTTTTTTCGATAACAAGATACAATGGATTGAAGTGTACTAAAATTTTAAAATCAACATCACTATTTGAAATTGTATGCTGTGGTTGAATTTTTGCGAACAAAAAATGGATTGTACACTTTTCTGAAAATTCAACCAACATGCGATACAAAATGCTTTTGCGTTTTAATTTTTTAACGAAAATTATTTTTCATTTTTGTAAAATCGACATTTTTTTGAAATAGAATTCAAAAATGTTTTGCAATTTTTAAAATGATTTTTACCACAAAAAATTTCTTCAACGTGAATTTATTTATCAGCATATTGCTTTGGTTTGGAATTTTAAACAGCAGTTGTCATTCGGCTGAAAGCCACAACAAGATTGAGTTTACGAAGAAATCAAATGCTGATAGTTTACGCTCGGCAGCTATTTTTAAAAAAATTGGAGGTCCAGAAAAAAGCAGAAAGCTCGATTCATTTTTTCACATCAAAGTAAAGCAAGGATTTAATGGTGCCATATTGGTGGCGCAATGGGGACAAATTATTTATCAAAATTGGAATGGTTGGGCTGATTATCAAAATCAAATGTCCATCAATGAACATACTGCATTTCAATTAGCATCAACATCAAAACCCTTTACAGCAGTGGCTATTATGCAGTTAATCGAAAAAGGAATGTTGGGTTATGATGATGTGGTTCAGAAATTTTTTCCAGATTTTCCTTATCAAAATGTTTCGATAAAATTGTTGCTGAGCCACAGAAGTGGCTTGCCAAATTACTTGAATTTTGCACCAACATTTTGGAAAAGCAAAACGCAATACATGACGAATTTGGATTTGATGGAAATGATGGCAATGCATCATCCACCAATCGCAAGCCGCCCCAACAGCCACTTTGAGTATTGCAACACCAACTTTGCGGTGTTGGCTGCGATTGTAGAAAAAATTAGCGGAATGAGTTTTGCCAACTATATGGAGCAAAATATTTTCAAGCCATTGGGTATGAATGATTCGTGGATTTATTCGCCCGATAGTTATGAAAAATGTACCAACAAAGCTTGCGGATATAGCCGCAGCAACTGGATTAAAGGCGGTTTTGATTTTACAGATGGCGTAACTGGCGACAAAGGTGTTTACACTTCTATTAGTGATATGTGGAAATGGGATTGCAGCTTGTACGAATTTAAATTGTTAAAAAAAGAAACATTGGAAGAGGCTTATCAGCCGCATAGTTTTGAAAAACAAGGCATGAAAAATTATGGCTATGGATGGCGCATGATTGTGTATTCGCCAACACTAAAAGCTGTGTTCCACAATGGTTGGTGGCATCAATTTAACAACTCTTATTTTCGAGGATTGAATGATAGAACCACGGTAATTGTATTGGGCAACAATTCTAATTTTGCCAATTACCAAATCCAACCTATTTTAGATATTTTATCAGGTACAAAATCTTCGGGCTTGGATGCTAGTGATGAAGATTCGGAAAAATAACTTTTTTCAACGAAAGTCTTACACCAATCATTTTATTTTTGGTAATAAAATTTCATCCCCAATTTTCGATTTTCTTTGCCCTAAATTCCAACTTCTTTTTTTACTTTTGCGCAACGCTACAAAATTCATGTATAATTTATCAAACCGAAAAAAAGTGATGGAACAACGGCAAATGACGCTGTTGGAACGAATGTATTTGCCAGCCATTTTTGGCGGCATGGCAATAACTATCAAACATTTATTTAAGAAAAAAGCAACCGTTCAATATCCCGAGGTGCAACGCCCTTTCAGCCCTGTTTTTCGTGGGTTACACGAATTAAAACGTGATGAAAAAGGTGCTGAACGCTGCACTGCTTGCGGACTTTGCGCAGTGAGTTGCCCAGCCGAAGCGATAACAATGGTTGCTGCGGAAAGAGAAAAAGGCGAAGAAAATTTATACCGTGAAGAGAAATATGCGGCCACTTATGAAATCAATATGTTGCGTTGCATCTTCTGTGGATTTTGCGAAGAAGCTTGCCCAAAGGAGGCAATCTTCTTGGAAACAAAGCCAGCTCCAGCCAGTTTCGAACGCAAAGATTTTATTTACGGCAAAGACCGTTTGTTAGTTCCATTAACCGAAAGTCATCAACAAGTTAGAGCACAACTTCAAGCACAAAAAGCATGATAGCAAATTTACCAAACTATATTTTTTTCTTTTTAGCATTTATTGCCATTTTCTTTGCCATCATGGTTATCACGGCGAAAAATCCAATTCACAGTTGTTTATATTTGGTACTCACGATGTTTGCCATTGCAGCCAATTATGTGTTGCTGAATGCACAATTTTTAGCCATCGTGCAAATGATTGTGTATGCAGGCGCCATCATGGTTTTGTTCCTTTTTACTGTGATGTTGTTGAACCTAAATGCTGAATCAGAACCAGTAAAAAGCAACCTGATGAAATTTGCAGGTGTGATTGTTGGTGGCACATTATTATTGTTGTTCACTGCAGCTTTACGAAAATCAATAGGCGATGCTGAACCTGTCATGAACGTTATGCCAATGCAAATTCCTAATCATTCTAATGTAGGGTTGATTCAAAATCTAGGTTGGGTTTTGTTTAAAGATTATGTTTTTCCTTTTGAAGCCATTTCCATTTTGATTTTGAGTGCTATGATTGGTGCAGTGGTATTGGGGAAAAAAGAGAAAATGCAAATTAGTGAATGAGGAAATTAGATGATGAGCAAATGAAAATCATCTATAAAAACTCTGAGTCTTTGTGCCTTTGTGGCAAAAAAATAAAATAAAAAATGCAAGAAATTTTCATCGATAAATACATTTACTTAAGCATGGCGTTGTTCATCATTGGAATGGTGGGCGTAATGATTCGCCGCAATGCGATTGTGGTTTTTATGTGTATCGAATTAATGTTGAACGCCGTAAACCTGTTGATGGTGGCTTTCAGCGCAAAACTAAATGATGCTGCTGGGCAAATGTTTGTATTCTTCATCATGACCGTTGCCGCTGCTGAAGTGTCTGTGGGCTTGGCTATCATCGTGATGATTTACAGAAACACACGAAGCATTGATATTAATGTAGCGAACAAATTGAAATGGTAAACTTTGGTTAATCGAAAAAAGTTAATGGTTATTAGGAATACATTTTCAACTTTTAATTTCTACCCTAATAACTTATAACTCAATAACAAATAACTTTCTTCAAAAAAAATGAAACTCGAAATTATAACTGTCTTAATTCTTCTTTCACCCTTCGTTGGATTTTTAATCAACGGATTGTTTGGAAAAAATTTACCAAAATCTTTTATCGGCATCATCGGCTGCGGCGCTTTGCTGGCTTCGTTTGTAGGCACTGCTGCTTTGTTTTTCAAAGATGCAACTGGCGTAATTCATCTCTTCAATTTTTTAGAAATCGGCACATTCAAAGCAGAAATCGCTTTGCAAATTGACCATTTGAGTTTGATGATGATGATGATAATCACTGGCATCGGATTTTTAATTCACGTTTATTCTATCGGCTACATGCACGATGACGCAGGCTACCACAAATTCTTTGCATACTTAAATTTATTCGTTTTCAGCATGCTGACATTGGTGATGGGTGCAAGTTATTTATTGATGTTCTTCGGATGGGAAGGTGTTGGTTTGTGTTCTTATTTATTGATTGGATTTTGGTTCAAAAATCAAGATTATAATGATGCCGCAAAAAAAGCATTCATCATGAATCGTGTTGGCGATTTGGGATTTTTGATGGGAATGTTTGGCTTGTATCAATTTGTTGGAAGCCTTGAATTTGCTAAGGTGATGGCATTTGATTTTTCAACTGTACCAACTCATTCGTTGGTTCTAACCACGATGTGTTTGTTTGTTGGTGCAATGGGAAAATCAGCACAGTTGCCTCTTTATACTTGGTTGCCTGATGCGATGGCAGGTCCAACGCCGGTTTCGGCATTGATACATGCTGCCACAATGGTTACGGCAGGTATTTACATGATTGTTCGCAGCAATGTATTTTTCTCTTTGGCTCCATTCACGATGGAATTTATTGCTGTGATTGGTATAGCGACTGCATTGTTTGCAGGTACGATTGCGATTTATCAAAAAGATATTAAAAAAGTATTAGCGTATTCAACTGTAAGTCAGTTGGGGTATATGTTTTTGGCATTGGGCGTTGGTGCATTCACCAGCGGTATGTTTCATTTAATGACACATGCATTCTTCAAAGCATTATTGTTCTTGGGTGCAGGCTCTGTTATACATGCCATGAGTGGCGAACAAGATATAACCAAAATGGGTGGATTAGCTAAAAAAATTCCGATTACTTTTTGGACGTTTACCATTGGAGTGCTTGCTATTGTTGGGTTTCCGTTTACCAGCGGTTTTGTTTCTAAAGATGAAATTTTGGTAGCGGTTTACAATCACAACAAAATTTATTTCGTACTGGCTTTCGTTGGTGCGTTGATGACCATCTTCTACATGTTGCGAATGTACTTTTTAACTTTCTTCGGCACATTTAGAGGAACGCATGAACAAGAACATCATTTGCATGAATCGCCTATTACCATGACTTTGCCATTGATGATTTTAGCCGCATTAAGTTTGTTAGGTGGATTTATTCAATTGCCTGCATTGGTGCATGGAACACCTCATTTGAATGAATTTTTAAGTGCCATTGTTCCTGTAAAACCTGAAACTGAAGAAGGTATGTTTGGCATTTATTTATTAGTAGCAACGATTATTGGGTTGGCAGCAATTTATTTTGTAACGAAAAAGAAATTCTCTGTAAGCGGCTACAATGCTCAATACACTGGCATTGGAAAAGTGTTGGAAAATAAATATTATGTAGATGAAGCGTATGAATTTTTATTTGTGAAACCAACTATGGCAGCTTCAAAATTGTGGGCTGATATAGCTGATAATAAAATAATTGACGGAATGGTTTTCATGTCGGGCAAATCTGTAACCTGGTTGGGTACTACATTTAAGTACATGCAAAATGGTTTAGTTGGCTCTTATATTTTCATGATGGTTTGTGCAATAGTCATCATTGTTGGATTGAATTTGATGAGAGTATTTCATTGGTGGATTTTTTAAGCCCTAATTCCCCTTTTTGCATTTAAATCCATTATTGAAAAAAATTGGTCTCGTAGTTCAATGGATAGAATAGAAGTTTCCTAAACTTTTGATCC
>CAIQHW010000225.1 GCA_903871715.1 uncultured bacterium | reverse complement strand
TTTATGCAATCGGCAAGGTGTTTGCATCTAAAATGAAAATTTAAAAATCCAACAATCATGAAATCAGTTTTTTTATCTGCAATTTTTATTGCCACAAGTATTTCGGTTTTTGCTGAAAAAGAAATTAAAGTGAAAGCAAAAATTAATTCGGCAACCGTTTATTTACAAGGTGCTGAAATCAACAATCGTTTTAACGCAGCATTACCGCAGGGTTCATCCACAGTAATAGTTGAAGGCTTGCCTGCTAATTTGAATCAACAAACTTTGCAAGTGGGAAGCATTGCAGGAATTACAATTCAGTCAACTGAATACAGAATTAATTATCTCAACCAGAATCAAAAAACCGTTCGACAAAAAATGCTGGAAGATTCATTGGAGTTGATGAACAATTCAATTTTAAAATTAGAAAATCAAAGAAATGTTGATAATGAATTGATGAGTGTTTTAGATTCTAACAAAAAAGTTGGTGGTATTAATAATGGCTTGTCAGTTGTTGAATTGCAAAAACTGTTGGAACTGTATGCAAAAAAATCAACGGAAATAAAAGCTGATATTTTTGAGATTGACCAAAAAGAAAAAAAGCTGAATGAAAAAATCGGCAACATCAATAATCAATTAGCAGAAGAGAACGCTAAAAAAACACAACCAAGTGGTGAAGTAGTTTTGCAAGTAATCGCTAACGCCGCTATCAATGCCGATTTCAACATGAGTTATGTAAATGCTAATGCTGGTTGGACACCTATTTATGATTTGCGTTGTGAAAATGTGCAGAGCAAAATTAAATTGTATTACAAAGCGCAAGTGTGGAATAATACAGGCTTGGCTTGGAATGATGTGAAACTCACCATTAGCACTGGAAACCCGAATGAAGGCGGCACCAGTCCAGTGTTGCAACCTTGGTATCTGAGTTTTTATCAACCAGTTACTTATTATAATCGTGGTAATCCAAGTTTGGTTGCTGCTGGTTCAATGACAAGAAATGAATCATTGTCTGCACCTAAAATGAACGCTTATAAAGTCTCTGCTGATGATGCAGGAGTTGCAGAACAAACAAATTCCCTTGCTCAATTCACAACGGTCAATGAATCACAGTTGAGTGCAACTTTTGATATTGATTTGAAATACGATGTGCCAAGCGATGGCAAAGTACATTTGGTGAGCATGGTAGATTATGAATTGCCTGCCACTTATCAATATTATGCAGTGCCGAAATTGGATAAAGATGCTTTCTTGTTAGCCCGAATTACGGATTGGGAAAAGTTGAATTTGCTACCAGCTAATGCCAACATTTTCTTCGAAGGAACTTATGTTGGGCAAAGTTTTGTAGATACTCGTAACACCCGAGACACGTTGAGTTTCAGCATGGGACGAGATAAAAAAATAATTATCAAACGAACCAAAGTAAAAGATTATTCAACACGAAAAGTAATTGGGTCAACAAGAAAAGAATCGTTCACTTATGACATCACCATTCGCAACACCAAGAAAGATGCGGTAAGTTTGATTATGCTTGACCAATATCCAATCACAAC
>CAIQHW010000224.1 GCA_903871715.1 uncultured bacterium | reverse complement strand
TGGCATCAACTACGCTTTGCAAGTAGCTACTCAAGTGGCTTCTACCGATTTATCTGTTTTAATTACAGGCGAAAGTGGTGTGGGCAAAGAAGTTTTTTCAAAAGTCATTCATCAACTTTCATCGCGAAAACATCACCCATTTATTGCAGTAAATTGTGGTGCAATACCAGAAGGCACAATAGATTCAGAGTTGTTTGGTCATGAAAAAGGTTCGTTTACTGGCGCTCATGAAAGTCGAAAAGGATATTTTGAAACTGTAAATGGTGGCACAATTTTTTTAGATGAAATTGCTGAAATGCCTTTGGGAACGCAGGCTCGGCTGCTTCGTGTGCTGGAAACTGGCGAATATATTCGAGTAGGCTCATCAAAAGTGATGAAAACCGATGTGAGAGTGATAGCCGCCACCAACGTGAATTTGAAAGAATCTATTCATCGTGGAAGATTTAGAGAAGATTTATATTATCGCTTAAACACAGTGCCCATAAAGGTTCCACCTCTTCGTGAAAGAAAAGATGACATCTTAATTTTGTTTAGAAAATTTTCTGTCGATTTTGCTGAACGCTATCGCCGCCAACCCATTCAGTTGGATGAAACAGCAAAACAAGTATTGCTTAATTATCCTTTTCCTGGCAATATTAGAGAGTTGAAAAACATTGCCGAACAGGCTTCAGTGCTATCGGTTGATAAAGAAATTTCTGTTAAAGAATTGATGCCTTTTATGCCCGATGGTCGATTAGATTCATTTCCTGTTCCTCTATTTTCAAATGCTGGAAACAATGGTGGCTCATTTGCCACCGAAAGAGATATGATGTATCAAGTTTTGTTCGACATGAAAAAAGATGTGAACGACTTGAAACAAGCCATGAGCAACATTTTGCAAGGAAATGCCGTAAACTCTGATTTTTTGCAAAGCAATCATTTCGAGATGCCACAATCTTTATCAATTTCACAAACACAGCATGAAAACAATGTTTCTAATTCAAATCAACCCATTATTATTCAACATGCGCCAGTGATTGAAGAAACATTGAACATTGCCGAAAAGGAAAAAGAATTGATTGCAAAAGCTTTAAAAAAATATAAAGGACGTAGGCGTGATGCAGCTTTGGAACTGGGAATTTCAGAACGGACTTTATACCGAAAGTTGAAAGAATATGGTTTAGAAGATTTTTGATATTAAAATTTTGAAGAAAATAATTTTGAAAAAAGCAGTTCTTTTTATTGCACTTTTGGTTGGTTTTATCTCGATAAATTCATGCTGTTTTTATTCGTTAAAAGCTGGTCAATTACCAGCCGACATTAAAACAGTTTCCTTGCATTACATCGCCAATCAAGCGCCCAAGGTGAATCCAGCGTTGAGCCAAATTTTTATGGATGCCATGAGAGATAAATTTTTGAAAGAATCGAATTTGAAAATAATCGACAAAAATGGCGACCTTGATTTTTCTGGTGCCATCGTTGATTATATGATTACTGCTGTGGGCAGAAGCGGCACTCAATCAACAGGTAGCCAGTTGAGTATTTCGGTAAAAATTGATTACGTGAATAATAAAAACGTGAAAGAAAAATGGTCGCAAACCTTTACCAAAACTGGTACTTTCGATGCTTCGCAATCTTTTACAGCCATCGAAAATACTTTAGCAAACGACATCAGCAAATTGATTGTG
>CAIQHW010000223.1 GCA_903871715.1 uncultured bacterium | reverse complement strand
TAATAAAATTACCAATTACAGGAATTGAAGCTTGAGATTCGTAACCATCGTGATTTCTAAAACCCAATGATGCTTTAAATAGTCTGCTAAAATCAATTCCAAAGATACGAGTTGTAGTAGCTTCGGCTGTAACTTGTTTGGAAATAACAAAATCTTCTTTGTGCAATTCAAGCCTTGTATTTGGCTCTCTCATGGATTGAGAAATAGTGGTACACGAAGTTACAACAAATGAAAACAATAGAGCAATTAAGTAGATAGATTTTCTTTTCATGATTATTTTATGATTTTTATTTTTTGCAAAATTAGAAATTGATTTTGAAAAAAAAAGTTTTTTTCAAAATCAATAGTTATTTACATAATAGAGTTAACAACAACTTCATGTTGTATTAAAAAACGCCTAAATTTTTTTGACGAACTTTGTTGCTTAATTAAAATATGGAACTGGTAAAGAAAATTTTCTTTTTAATCTCTTGTTTTCAAATTTTACTTTGCTGTAAACTGTGGGCTCAATGCATCACGGCATTTCCTTATCACGAAACCTTTGAAACCTCTAATGGAAGTTGGATATCAGGCGGCACAGCCAACGATTGGGCTTGGGGTTCTCCCACCAAACCTACTATTAGCAGCGCAGCACAAGGTTTAAAATGTTGGATTGTTGGTGGTTTAAACATTTCGTCTTATAACAATGGCGAACGCTCCTATGTTCAAAGCCCATGCTTTGATTTCACAAATTTAGCCCATCCTTATATTCATTTTTCAATTTTTTGGGAATCAGAACATAAATATGATGGTAGCAATTTGCAGTATTCTATTAATAGTGGTACCACATGGACAAATGTTGGGGCTTATAATGACCCTATTGATTGTTACACTGCCAATTGGTATAATTATACGCCTATCAATTATTTAACCACTTTAGCCACTACAAAAGATGGTTGGTGTGGAAACATTCAAGCTACTTCAGGTAGTTGCCAAGGTGGCTCTGGCAGTGGTGGTTGGGTAATTGCCCAACATTGTTTAAGTAATTTAGCGGGGCAAGCAAATGTGATTTTTCGATTCACATTTGGGGCAGGCACCACCTGCAACGCCTTTGATGGTATAGCTTTTGATGATATTTACATTGAAAATGCACCACGATTCAACGCCAATTTTGGTTTTAATTGCACTGCCACCAACAGCTTTTCTTTTACCGATTCTTCTACCAATTGCCCAAGCAGTTGGCATTGGAATTTTGGCGATGCAGCTTCGGGCGCCAGCAACACCAGCACTTTACAAAATCCAATACATGTATTTTCGGCAGCAGGCATTTATACCGTGCAATTAATTTCAATCAATACTTGCAGTGGTAGTGATACCATTACCAAACAAGTATCGGTTTTGGGTTTGCAAATGGATTCAATAAATATTTTGTGCCCCAAAGGCAATAATGGTAAGGCGATTGCAAATGTAATTGGCAGTAATGCAGCATTAACTTATTCATGGAATACTACACCGGTGCAAAGCACCGATTCGATAATAAATTTAGTGGCAGGCAATTACACCATTACTGTTTCTGAACCACATACCTGCTCGGTTTCAGCCACAGTTCATCTTACTCAACCTTCAATTTTTTCACACAATGTTGTTACTGCACCTTCTACCTGCAGCGCACCAATTGGCTCGGCAACTATTACCGAAAATGGTGGCACACCTAATTACACATTTCAATGGCAACCTTCAGTTAGCACCACAAATGTAGCTACCAACATTATTTCAGGAAATTATATAGTTACCATTAGCGACCAAAATAATTGTGTTGATACAATACACATACTTGTGCCCTCTACAGGGGCAAACATTCAATTATCAATTGTTAATCAAAAAAATGTGTCGTGCTTTGGCGGCAATAATGGTTCGGCAACAGTGCTAGCCAGTGGCGGCACCCCCAATTATCAATATAGTTGGGTGCCATCGGTAAGCGCTACTTCATCAGCCAACAATTTAACGCAAGGCGCTTATACCATTACCGTTACTGATGCTAATAATTGCAGTGCGCAAATTGCAACCAACATTTCGCAACCTACCAAAATGGTAACTACTAAGCAATCACAAAATACATCTTGTGGCAAAAACAATGGTTCGGCAACGGTGCAAGTGAGTGGTGGTGTATCGCCGTATAGCTATGTGTGGAGTCCATCTGTTTCTACGACCAATCAAGCCAATAATTTATTAAGTGGCAATTATTTTGTGCAAATTGCCGATTCACATTTATGTTCTCTTCACGATACATTTTTAATTAAAAATTCAACAGTTTTGCAAATTGAAGTGCAATCAACAGCCGATACTTGCGACAAATCGGTTGGCAAAGCTATTGTTCAAATATTAAGAGGCACAAAGCCTTATC
>CAIQHW010000222.1 GCA_903871715.1 uncultured bacterium | reverse complement strand
TTTTTAGCTGATTTTGAAGGTGTAAAAAAGGAACAAGTAGTTAAAGTGTTAGAAATGTCGAACCATTTATTAAACTCATCATCTACTATTTTACATGAAGATTCTGTTGGATGAATGTGTAACTAAAAAGTTGAAAAAACATTTCAACAACGAACACCAAGTGCTTACTGTTTCACAAATGAATTGGAACGGTTTTAAAAATGGTGAATTGATGAAAGCCTGCGTAGATAATGGTTTTGATGTATTGCTTACCATCGACAAAAATTTGATGTACCAACAAAATATGGACAAATACAATCTTGCAATTGTGGTTTTAAATTCAACCACCAGCAAAATTGAAGAACTAAAAGATTTTATTTTGGCTTTTGAAAACCAAGCTTCATCTTTCCAGCCCCATCAAATATATTTAGTTGAAAAAGAATAATGCTAATCCAATTATTGCATGGTTCAAAAAATAAAACAAAACAAAAAGGCGATGAACTTCATCGCCTTTTTTTATGCAATAAAAAGCCAACAACATTATTCATTTAATCACTTTGCCGTGTGTGAATAATGCAACTCTTTCAAAATATAGTGTAAGGCTTTTGATAGCTTAAAACTCACCTTTGAGCATTGCAGTGTAAGAAACATTCTTACACCGTTCTAATTCCATGCAGGAAACCAAACCAACATTGAAAGAAGAATCGAAGTCAACAATTAAAAATAAAATTGTTGCCAAGGTGGTGAATGGAGGTAAAGAATATAAAGCTGGCGATACCACCATCACAGCATTAAAAGCAAGCACAGTCGAATTGAAAGCAGGCGAACTTTTACTCATCATTGGTCCATCTGGTTCGGGCAAAACTACATTGCTTTCTCTTTTCGGATGTGTGATTTATCCAAGCTTTGGCGAAGTATGGATTGATGATATGAGAGTGAATGATTTAAGCGAAAGCAAATTAGCTGAATTGCGCTTGCTAAAAATCGGCTTCATTTTTCAACGATTTAATTTGATTGCACCACTTACTGCTTTAGAAAATGTGATGATGCCTTTGATATTGCAAGGTGTGAGCGATAAAGATGCAAAAACAAAAGCAACAGCAGCTTTGGAAAAAGTAGGCATGGGTGATAGAATGAAAAATCTTTCCAATGATTTGAGTGGCGGTCAGCAACAACGTGTTGCCATTGCACGAGCATTGGTCACTAATCCTGAAATGATGTTGTGTGATGAACCCACTGCATCGCTCGACCTTGCTAGCGCAGGCATAGTGATGAGAGAGTTGAAAGCATTAGCAAAACAAGGAAAGGCTGTGGCTGTAGTTACGCATGATACTAGGCTTCGACCTTTTGCTGATAGAATTGTGTATGTGTTAGATGGCGGCATTTCCGACCAACCTGTTGAGGAAGAAATCGCTTTAAAATAAAATCAAACTATGAAATATTATTTACTCCTGGTTTTTCTTTTTTCAATTTTTGTTGCTTGCAACAACAAAACTGCAAAAGAAAAATTTGCCATTGAAAATGCAAAGCAAGCTATTGCAGTCAATCGTATTGTGGGTATTGGAAAAATAATTCCTGAAAATGATATTATTCAATTGTCATCAGCAGTGAATGGCATTGTTGAAAAAATTTACAAAAAGGAAAATGATACTGTAAATATTGGTAGCGTCATTTTAGAATTAGAACATCATGTAGAAGATGAAAAAATAATGCAGTTGAATAATCAACTCATCACACAAGCTGCGCAAATAAAAGTAGATGCAGCCAGTGTTGGTGAATTTGAAGCCAAGGTTAGTAATGCAAATTCGGAGTTGCAGCGGTTACAAAATTTATTATTGAAAGGTGCTGAAACGCAACAAACTGTTGATGATGCCAACACAAATTTAAAATCATTCAACTCGAATTTAAACAGATTGGAAGCCAGTGTAGCAGTTTCTAAAAGTAAACTGCAAGAAACAAAAACAGCTTTGATTACTGCTCAAATTGAAAGAGACCAAAAAATAATTCGTTCGCCAATCAACGGAAAAATTTTAGAACTCACAGTTTTAATTGGCAGTTCAGTTTCGATTCAACAATCATTTGCACAAATTAGTCCCGAAGGCAAAACAATTGCTATTTGTGAAATTGATGAATTGAATGCCGACAAAATTATGGTGGGGCAAAATGGATGGATTAGAAATGTTGGTTCATCAGATACGCTTTCAACAGGCAAAGTTTATTTCACTTTTTCTTTTCTGAAAAAGAAATCCTTATTCACCGACCAATCTGGCGAAAAAGAAGACCGACGAGTTCGTACAATAAAAATGATGTTGGATAATCCTGACAAATTATTGTTGAATGCCAGAGTAGAATGTGTGATTGACATTTCCAGTAATTCTAAAAAATAAACGATGTTAAAAATTGCCTGGAGATTTATCAAGTTCGACAAAGCCAAAAGCATTGGCGTTGTGGTGGGTATTCTCATCAGCACATTTTTAATTGGTCAACAATTAGGCGTTTTCTTTTTTCTATCCGGTTTGATGGGCGCATTAGCCACAGATGTGAAAGCAGATATTTGGGTGGTGGATGGAAAAACGGATGATGTGAATCTATTAGGAAGGTTAGACATCAGAAACCTTAGGGCTGTGCAAGGCATCAACGGCGTTAAAGAAGCATTTCCATTAATTATTTCTGGCGCTTCATGCAATTTTAAAAATGGAACAAGTGGTGCCATCACATTATTAGGAGTTGATGAAAATCATATCAATGCATTGGTTAGTCAAGATAAAATTATGGCTGGCAATATTTCTGATTTGCAATTGGATGGAGCCGTAAGTGCTGAATTTTTTGAAAAGAAAAATTTAGGTGGCAATATCGATTTGAGAACTAATTTAGAAATCAATGGCAAACGGGCGTTTTTTGTTTTGCAAACAAAAGGCTTTAGAGGCTTCGGTAGCAGCTTCTGCGCAACGACAATTGAACGAGCAAGATTTTTTTCTAACCAATCAGCTAATAATATCAGTGCTGTTTTGGTGAATGTTGAAAATCCAAAAGACGTTGATAAAGTAGTTGCTAATATCAATCAAAATATTTTTGGAGTCAGAGCTTGGCAATCAAAAAAATTAGCTGGTTCATCCGTAAAAAAAATATTGGCAAGCAGCGGCATTGCATTAAGTACAGGCACTTTAATCATCTTCGCATTGATTGCTGGTTTTTTCATTATCGGTTTAACAATGTATTCATCAGCACTTGACCGATTGAAAGATTATGGAACGTTGAAAGCAATTGGCGCAGGCAATAAATACATCAGCAAATTGATTCTCACTCAAGCGATGTTATTTACAGTTGTCGGATTTTTAATTGGCTTAGCATTGTTAGAAAGTTTTAGAATTGGCGTTGCAAAATCAGGATTGATTTTTTCATTTTCTCCATTGGTTTTGTTGGCCATGTTTTCCACCATTGCTTTGATTTCATTAAGTGGAGCATCATTTGCATTAAGCAGAATTAGAAGCGTAGAACCTGCGGCAGTATTCAGATAAAGCGTTTCAAACAAATCTTATTCATCCATAAAAAGCAAAACAAATGAACAGCAATGGCTTGTTAAAATTCATTCAAAAAAATTCTTGCACATTTAAAATTGAGAAAAATATTTTTTCATTTTTTGCAATTGTTGTATTGATGCTATTTACGATTTCCACAAATGCTCAATCAATAATTACGCTTTCTCAAGCCATTAATAATGGCTTGGCAAACAAGGAAAATATTACTGCTAGTAAATTAAATGTGAAGATTAGTAATTTGCAGATGCAGGCTTTGTATCAAAAATATTTGCCGCAAATCTCAGCCGAATATAATTACTTATACAATCCAATTCTGCAAACATCCATTTTGCCTATTGGTATTTTTAATCCTAATTATCCAATTGATGCAACTACGAATGTGAAGTTTGGAACAACATGGACACAATCGGCAGGACTTACTGCCAATCAGCCTTTGCTCGATTTATCTATTAATAGAAAAATCAACGAAGCAAAATTACAAGTACGAATTGCCGCTTTATCACAAGCGCAATCTGAATATGAATTGGCTTACACCATTGCTCAAACCTATATTGATATTTATTTGCAAAATGCAAAAATCAAATCATTGATTGCTGATACTAACAGAACATACATCAGCTACACTTTGCTCAAAAATAAATTTGATGAAAAATGTTTGTTGAAATCTGATTTGAATAAATCAAAAGTGAACCATAATAATGCTGTTCAATTATTGTCGGATGGAATTGCATTGTTGATTGAAGATAAAGTGTACTTGCTATTTTTAACTGGAGCAAATGAAATTGAAAAATGGGATTTTGAAATTGATACATCTTTGACAATGAAATATTCAATCGACAATAAACTCAACCCAATAAATTTTGAGCAGTTGCCCGATTTGCAACAACTCACTCTGCATAGTCAACTAACTGAATTGCAAACAAAATCAGAAAGAACGAAACATTTACCCACCGTAGGTTTCAAAGGATTTTTAGGTGCTAATCAATTTTCGAATACATTTAATCCGGTTGCTGAAAATACTTGGTTTGGATTGAGTTATTTAGGATTGGATGTGAAATTGCCAATTCTTTTTGGCGAAAACATTCACAATAAAATTCAGCAACTAAGCTTACAAACTAATCAATACAATTTGCAAAAAGAAGACAAAGCAAATCAATACACCAAAGATGTTTTAACTGCGAAACTTAAAATGGAAAATGTTAAATCACAATTAAAAACGCAAGAAGAAAACATCGCTTTAAGCACTGAATCTATTTACATTTTTCAGGCTCGAGTAAAAGAAGGGCAAGAGTCAGCATCTAATTTAAATTTAGAAGAAACGAATTTTCAACTATTGGAAAATGATTACGAAACCAACAAAAAACAATTGTGGGTTTACTGGTTAGATTATTTAAAAGCCTCTGGGCAACTTGCTATTTTATGGAAATGAAAGACCAAATAATTTTTACGCCTTTTAAGTAATTAGTGTCCTTAAAATAAATCCGAAATAACATAAAAGATTTTGCCTGCAAAAAGCGTTAAGAAATAACTTTGCGCCAATCATTTCATGTAAAATTCTTTTTGAAAAAAGCAGCTCACATATTTTACTTCGTTTTTTTATTGCTGTTGTTTTTTACAAATAAAACATCAGCACAGTTTAAAACCTTTGTCGAATATCACTTTGCAGGCATCGACTCGGCTGCTGTGGTCAAACAATTTCCTTTGCCAAAAAATTATTCTACGGCTGTAGTGTATAAAAGTGAAATGACAAATTGGTTGAATAATGTCCGCTCGGTTGGTTATTTAACAGCCAACATGGATTCGATGATTTTATATCCTACCAAATTAAAAGTGGTTATTTATTTAGGCGAAAAGTTTTTGTGGAGCGATATTAAATGGGGTAGAAAAAACATAGAGTGGGCGCAGCAAACGGGCATTAATATTGGCGATTACAAAGGCAAAACAGTGATGATGAAAAAATGGTTTCAAACCGCCGAGCAAGTGTTGCGCTATGCCGAAAACAATGGCTATCCATTTTGCGAATTGAAATTAGACAGTGTGCAAGTGCACGATAAATCTATTTCAGCAATCTTAGTGTTAGATAAACATTTGAAAGTAACGATTGATAGCATTCACTTTCAATACACCAATGTGGTGAACAAAAATTTTCTGTATCATTATTTAGGCATCAAGCCTGGCATGGTTTACAGCGAAGCCGTAGTGCAAAAAATAAATTCATTGATGAGTGGTTTAAGTTTTTTAAAGCAACAACAATCTTACTCCATCACTTTCATTGGCGAACATGCAGTCATCAACTTCTTTTTGCAACCGCAAAGTAGCAGCCGCTTCAATTTCTTGTTGGGTTTGCAACCTTCTAATTCGATTCCAACGCCCACCAATCCTGTGGTTACTACTAAATTTTTATTGAGTGGCGAAGGTGATTTGCATTTAGAAAACATCATGCAAACGGCCAACACATTAGATATGTCGTTTAAGCTCTATCCGCAGCAAACAAAGGATTTGGTGATGCAATATCTGCATCCTTTTTTCTTAAACACACCATTTGGCATCGATGGCAAATTTGAAATTTACAAACACGATAGCACCTATACCGATATTGATTTTAATGGCGGCATCAGGCACATGTTCTCTGCCAATAATTATGTGAAAATATTTTACAGCACCCATTCTTCCAGATTAGATTATATTGATACTACAACCATAAAGGCTACGCATCAACTGCCTTCGATTTTAGATTATAAATACAAAACAATTGGGGTCGAATTAAACAAAGAGCAATTAGATTTTCGTTTCAATCCATCTAAAGGATATGTAGTAAAACTAACAGTGCTGGCTGGTTACAAGCAATTTGAAAGCAATAATCAAATTACCCAATTAAGCGACCCAGCCGAGCCATCGTTTAATTTTTCATCGCTGTATGATTCCGTCACCAAGCCCATTTTGCACAGCCACGTTGATTTTGCTTTTGCCAATTATCAACGATTATACAAGCGCAACGTATTGAAACTACAATTAAAAGGTGGTGGTTCGCCCGATAAAAAAATTTACACCAACGAACTCACCCGAATTGGCGGCAATGCCAGCCTTCGGGGGTTTGATGAGCAATCAATTCTTACTTCATTCTATTCCATTTTCACTACCGAATATCGTTATTTGTTAGATGCCACTTCTTATGTTTATGCTTTTTCCGATGTAGCCTACACCGAAGTAAAAAGTGTAGCCTTGCGCCAATTCGATACACCTTATGGCTTTGGTGTGGGCTTTGCCTTTGGCACCAAAGCTGGCATCTTTCAATTAAGCTACGCTTTGGGTAGCCGATTGGGCAATCCCATACTAATTAAAACGGGCAAAATACATTTTGGCTTGGCGATGAAGTTTTAACTTTATTTTTTTTAATACCAAAATACAAAGAAGTTTGTATTTACATGAGCCTATTTTGTATATTATCTTTGCACTTTATTTTTTATTACAAACTAAAACAAACATTTTATGACAATTCCTCAAGAAGTATCTCAAGATTTTACCACACAATTACAAAACGACTTAAACGATGCAACAGTAGTAATGTTGCCGAAAGCATGGTTTATCGACAAAGCTGTACTAATTCATGCTTTTAATTTAGCACCCAACAGTTTAGATGGTTTTTCGGGCATTCGTATTTACCCTGGTGCAGTAAATGTATCAGAAGTGGATGCCACCAATAAAACAATTACTTTAATAACCGTAGCTGTTGATGATGCTAATAATGATATGGTGGGCAATGTAGAGCATAGTATCAGTGATGGAGCAAAAAGGTATGATATGGCAAATGTGATACCACCATACAATGTAAACAATGTAACCGATTTAATTAGCCAAGCCCAAGTATTTCAACTTAACAAATAAGATTTGAACACCAACGAAATTTTCATTAGCATTTCTCAAGCCAGCATATTACTTCCTGTAATTGCTGGCTTGCTATTTTTTAAAAAGGTAAGTAAATCGTTCCAACTATTATTCGGTTTCTTTTTGATTTCTATCCTCATCGAGTTTACCTTTTCTGTTTTTGCAAAAATATTTCACAACAACATGCCTATATGCCATGTATATACCATCATCGAATTCTTATGCTTTTCCATTGCGTTCCATTATTATTTTCCGTTAAAAAGTTTACAACACTTGATACGCATCAACAGCATTGTTTTTTTAATAATTG
>CAIQHW010000221.1 GCA_903871715.1 uncultured bacterium | reverse complement strand
CATTTTTTAATTTATCAAAAACTATTTTCTTTTTTAAAATTCAACATTGACCATTTTTTTTCCGTGGTTTGATGTTGAAGATGTAACCCTCCTAATTTCAAAGCTGATTTCTTGAAATCAGCAGCATCTGTTTCATAAAATCCACTCAATAAAATGCTGCCATTTTTTTGCAACAAATTTTTATACAAAGGCAAATTTGCGATGTTGAAATTTTTGGTGATGTTAGAAACAATCACATCATACTTTTCATATTCGTTCAGCAATTTTTCATCGCCCAATTTTACTTCAATTTTTGTGCAGTGATTCATGGCGCAATTTTCTTGTGCATTTTCTACTGCCCAATTATCATTATCAATTGCCACGATTTTTTTTGCACCCACCATTTCGGCGTAAATGGCTAGCACAGCCGTGCCACAGCCCATATCCAACACGGTTTTGTTTTTAAAATCGAGCTGCAACATTTCGCTCAGTACCAATTTGGTAGTGCTGTGGTGGCCAGTTCCAAAACTCATTTTGGGTTGAATGGTAATGGTGTGTTTTACCTCTTTCTTTTCGGGATGAAATAATGCTCTTACATAAATGGCATCATCAATTACAACTGGTTCAAAGTTTTTTTCCCATTCTTCGTTCCAATTTTTATTGCGCAATTTATTCAATTGCCAATCTGTTTTTTTGATTTCAAAACTATCAAAAATTTCTGCCAATTCATTTTCCGAGATCATTTCCGATTCGGAATACGCCACCAAATTTTCATCAGTTTGCGAAAAACCATCAAAGTTTTTTTCTGATAAAACTGCAACTAAAATTTCTTGTAAATCGGCTGATGCAGCCACTTTCAATTCAAAATAAAAATCTGTCATCGGGTAAGAATTTGTACAAAAGAAAAGGTGGAGACAGTAACCATCAACTGCTCCACCTTGATTCACACTTTAACCAAAAAAACCAACTCTTTGCGGTTGTGAGTACCGCTTCATATTTTTACGCTTTAGCTTTTACTAACCAATTCGTTTGTTTAATCCATTCAAATGCGCCGAATAAAACGGCACTAAAAAATAAATCGCTGCCCAATGTGTTGCCGAAAAAAGGAATCGCATTCCAATAACACAATTCTAATCCTGCAAAACTTTTAGCATAACCACCCATTATCCAAACACCAAAATTGCTAATGATAAAAAATATCAACGATGATGCAAATGCGGATAATGCCACTCTTTTTGTAGAAACTTGATTGCGCAAAACTGTCATTCCTAAAAAAGCAATCAATGCAAAGCTACCATAAGTGAATGGCATATATGGATGAAAGCCAATCACACAATCACTTGCAAACATCACCAACATTGGCACTGCAAAACCAAAAATCCGGTTTTTAAAATTTGCGGCACCAAATAATGCAATGGCTGCCACTGGTGAAAAATTTAAAAGAACATGGTATTGATGATTGAAAATTCTAAACGCAATAGCCGCTAACATCATCCCAATAATCACTACATTGTATTTGTTCAATAACATGGTTTTTAATTAATTCTTTTTAATGGTTAGTACAAATATAGTGGCTTTGGTAAATTTTCCACAGCCTTTCCACAAATTTATTTTTCCACATTACCTTTTGAGTAAAATTTATATTTAAATCCAAGTTTAATTTTTTGAAATTAAATAATTGAAAATT
>CAIQHW010000220.1 GCA_903871715.1 uncultured bacterium | reverse complement strand
TTTTCTGCTATTTTGAGAAATATAAAAATCCTAAGCAAGGGTATTCAACACCATATTGTTTTAAAGCATTTTTAAAAAAGAGCGACAATAATGTTCTTCGGCATTTTTCTAACGCAATTCCTGACGTTGCTGACTTTTTTGATAAACCAGAACTTTTGATTTTTAATCCTAAATGTGATTTAATTCCCGATTTAGACCATATCATTGGAGATAATTTAGACAGATTCCCACCCCATTTACAAAATGCTGACGATGCTGAATTAAGGAGACAATTAATTGGCGCAATTGAAGAAGTAAAAAAGAAGGTTAGAACTAATTACAAAATTGCAGTTCCTCAATACTATGACAATAAAATTCAATTGCTACTTCCGTTGTGTTTAACATCGGGTTCTCCAAATCCTGATTTAGCTTTAGTAATTCATAAGCTAAACGACACTACATATACTTCAAGAACTTGTTTAACTTTAAAAATGGCTTACAATAATGCAAGATTGATTGTAAAACCGCAAAGTAATTGGTTAAAACCATAAATATCCCACATCAGTTTTAACATTTTGCACTATCTTTGCATACAAGTTATACATAGCAATTATCTCTATAAATAGCGTTTTGTATTAAAAGGGATAGGTGCGAAATATTTTGTTGCAAAAAGAAAGTTCGTTCAACACTTTGCGCTGGCTCATTGTAGCTGCATTGGCGCTCACTTGGGGCAGTTCGTTTATTTTAATGAAACACGGCTTGGTGGGTTTGTTGCCTGTGCAAGTGGCTTCGCTACGCATTTGCATCACAGCTTTGGCGTTGTTGCCTTTCACCATCACCCATTTTCGCAAAGTTGAAAAGTCGAAAATAAAATTTGTGGTGTTCAGCGGTTTGTTGGGCAGCGGCATTCCTGCATTTTTATTTGCCACAGCACAAACGCATTTAAACAGTTCGCTGGCAGGTGTGTTGAATACGCTAACACCTGTGTGGGCTTTGTTTCTGGGCATTGTGTTGTTTAAATTAAAAACAACCTGGTTGCAAATTGCAGGAATTTTGGTAGGCTTTTTTGGCGCAGCAAGTTTGGTTTTATTTGCCCATCATTCGGCACAACAAACTTTAAACAGCGACATGAAATATGCGCTGCTGATCGTGTTGGCGACTTGCATGTATGGTTTCAACCTGAACATCATGCGAAAATATTTGCTCGGTGTAAAACCAATTGAAATTGCATCGTTGGCATTTTTCTTTATCAGCTTGCCTGTTGTGGTTTATTTATTTGGCTTCACCGATTTTGTTGAACGATTAAACACCAACCCACAAGCCTTGCCATCGCTGGGTTTTGTGAGTATATTAGCGGTGGTGGGAACAGCTATTGCCTCATTAGTTTTTTATTGGTTGGTGCAAAAAACAAGCACTTTGTTTGCCGCCATCACCACTTATTTTATTCCGGTGGTGGCTGTAATTTGGGGAGCGATTGACGGCGAAAGCATTACCTATCTTCACTTTGTGGGTTTGGGATTAATTTTGCTGGGTGTATGGATGGTTACTTTTAAAAAATCAAAAACATAAAATTAAATTGAAAAAAATATTCTTATTCGCAATTCCTTTATTCATCATCGCTTCAGCGTTTAAAGGTGATGGTGTGAATTATAAACTGATTACTAGTATCGAAACAAAATCATCGCATTTTACCACCGATAATTTGCAGAATTTTTATTTGATTGAAGGCAATAAAATTGTGCAGTACAATAATTTAGGCATCAAGCAAAAAGAATTTAGCGAAGTAAATTATGGCAGACCAGGTTTGATTGAAGCCAGCAATCCGCTAAATATTTTGGTGCTGTATCCCAATTTTTCAACCGTGATAATTTTGGATAAACAACTGAATGTGTTGAACACGATTGATTTTCGTAGCCTTGGATTTCAAGAAATGAAAACAGCTTGCTTGAATCAAAACAATCAAATTTGGACATTTGATGCTAAAGAAAACAAACTAAAATTGTTTGATTATGGTGGCAATTTAATTCGCAGCAGCGAAGATGTGGCGCAGGTTACAGGCAAAACCGTTACGCCAAATTTTATGTTGTGCACCGATAAAAATTTGTACGTGGGCGACCAATTTAATGGCGTGTTTGTATTTGATACTTACGGCGATTATCATCAATTATTTTTTATCAAAGGCACACGAAATTTTCAAATTATTAACGAGCAATTGTTGTACATCAAAAAGCATCAGCTCAAAGTTTTTAGCCTGCGCTCATTTGATGAAATTGATTTTTCATTGCCTGATAGTGTGGATATAAAGCAAGCCCGAATTGAACAAAGCCGATTGTATTTATTGCACAAAGAAAAAATGAGTGTGTATGAATTGCAATAGTGCTTTCGTTGATTAAAATGATTTCACTTTCCATTAGCTTTGCACACTTTTTAAATCCATGATTGACAAATTAGAAATAGCAGAGCATCGCTTTGAAGATATCGGCAGGCAGCTTACACAGCCCGATTTGATGAACGACATCAAAAAATTTACAGCACTTAGTAAGGAATATAAAGAGTTGGAAAAATTGGTTTCCATTTTTCGAGAGTATAAAACTGTGGTGAAAAATTTTGATGAAAGTCGTGAACTTTTTTTGCATGAAAAAGATGATGAATTGAAACAAATGGCAAAAGAAGAAATCGAAATTTTAGAACCCCAAAAAAAAGAGTTGGAAGAAAAGTTGCGCCTGATGCTGATTCCGAAAGACCCAGAAGATGCTAAAAATGCAATTATCGAAATTAGGGCTGGCACAGGTGGCGATGAAGCCAGTTTATTTGCTGGCGAATTGCTGCGCATGTACACCCGGTTTTGCGAACGAAAAGGCTGGAAAGTGGCTCTGCTGGACGAAAGCGCAGGTACTGTGGGTGGCTACAAAGATGTGTCGTTGGAGGTTGTTGGCGATGGCGTTTATGGCATTTTAAAATTTGAAAGTGGTGTGCATCGGGTGCAACGTGTGCCGCATACCGAAGCCAACGGTCGGGTGCATACATCAGCCGCAACCGTAGCAGTGATGCCCGAAGCCGATGAAATTGATTTTGAATTGAAAGAGAGTGATGTGAAAATGGAAACATCGCGAAGTGGCGGTGCTGGCGGGCAAAACGTGAATAAAGTGGAAACAAAAGTGCAGCTCACACACATTCCAACGGGCGTTGTAGTGATTTGCCAAACCGAACGTTCGCAATTGGGCAACCGTGAAAAAGCGATGAATATGTTGCGAACCAGATTGTACGATGAACAAGTGCGCAAACATGAAGAAGAAATTGCTAAACGCCGAAAAACTTTGGTGAGCACTGGTGATAGAAGTGCCAAAATTCGCACCTACAATTTTCCGCAAGGGCGAATGACCGACCATCGAATAAACCTCACTTTATACACTTTAGATGCGGTGATGAATGGCGAAATTCAAGACGTGTTAGATGCTTTGCAATTTGAAGAAAATACAGAAAAACTGAAAGAGCAAAATGCAAGTTGATTTTAAAAGTTCTTGAAAATAAAAAAGCCGCATCGTTTTTTGATGCGGCTTTTTTGTTGGAAAAAATTAACCAACCAGTTCAATATCAAACTGCACAAGGCTTACAAACTCTTGCACTCGGTTTTCTAAATCTTCTTTGCTAATTTCTCTCAACCTTTCGGCACCAAATTTTTCGACACAAAAGCTTGCTAATGCGCTGCCATAAATAATGCCCCGTTTCATGTTTTCAAACGAAATATCTTTGGTGGAAGCAATGTAGCCAATGAAGCCACCAGCAAAGGTATCGCCAGCACCTGTTGGGTCAAACACATCTTCTAAAGGCAATGCTGGCGCAAAGAAAACCGATTCGCCATGAAACAACAAAGCACCGTGCTCGCCTTTTTTAATCACCAAATATTTTGGTCCCATTTCGCCCAATATTTTTTTTGCAGCTTTTACCAACGAATATTCATTGGTTAATTGGCGAGCCTCGGAATCGTTTACCATCAATACATCCACCCGTTGAATCACTTTTTTCAAATCGTCCATGGCAATTTCCATCCAAAAATTCATCGTGTCCATCACAATTAATTTGGGCTTTTTTTGCAATCTATTAATCACTTGCATTTGCACTGCAGGCGTTAAATTGCCCAACATCACAAATTCGGTATCTTGATAACTATCAGGAATAATTGGGTCGAAATCAGCTAGCACATTGAGTTGTGTGTCCAACGTATCTCGTGTGTTCATATCCATGTGATATTTTCCACTCCAAAAAAAACTTTTTTCACCTTTTTTAATTTGTACACCTTGCAGCTGCACACCACGAGAAGCAAGGGCTTGCAACTCGGCTTGTGGAAAATCTTCGCCTACCACAGCCACTTGATTTACTTTTTTTACAAAATTGCTGGCACTCCAAGCAATGTATGTGGCCGCACCGCCAACTATTTTATCTGATTTGCCAAACGGCGTTTCGATGGCATCAAAAGCCATTGTTCCAACTACTAAAAGCGACATTTTATTTTGGTTTAAAAATTTCGGCGAAGGTAAACAAAACCATTAAGAATGAAAGAACATACTTGCAAAGCCGCATCAATGCTGATAAAAATCATTTATTGATTTGATGAATGTCATGTGCGATAAGTTTTTATAAAAATAGTTTTGCCTTTTTAAAAACAAAAATTATTCCGATGATACCCGATTTAACAGCCGTAAAAAATTTCGATTACGTTGAAACAAAAAAATATTTCCTGAAGCGCAAGATTTCTTGCCGATTTTAGGAACTGATTATGTGGAGTTTTATGTTGGCAATGCCAAGCAATCAGCACATTATTACAAAACAGCTTTTGGTTTTCAGGAGTTGGCTTATGCTGGCTTGGAAACTGGCGTTCGCGACAGAACAAGTTATGTTTTGCAACAAGGAAAAATCAGATTGGTATTAACTACACCATTGAATAATGATGCAATTTCGGAGCATTTGAAAAAACATGGCGATGGTGTAAAAGTAATTGCTTTATGGGTGAATGATGCTTATGACGCTTACGAACAAACTGTAAGTCGTGGCGCAAAGCCTTATGTAGAGCCGCATGAAGTGAAAGATGAAAATGGAGTGGTTCGCTTTTCAGGCATTCATACTTATGGCGATACTGTTCATTTATTCATCGAAAGAAAAAATTATAATGGTGTGTTTTTGCCAGGGTATGAAAAATGGCAAACAGAATATCAGCCAACGCCTACAGGATTGAAATATGTTGACCACATGGTAGGCAATGTAAGCTTAGGCGAAATGAACTTGTGGAGTAAATTTTATGGTGAAGTGATGGGCTTTTATAATTTGGTAACCTTTGATGATAAAGACATTTCAACTGAATACACAGCATTGATGAGTAAGGTGATGACCAACGGAAATGGTTACATCAAATTCCCAATTAACGAGCCTGCAAAAGGGTTGAAGAATTCGCAAGTACAAGAATATTTAGATTTTTATAACGGACCAGGCTGCCAGCACATTGCAGTAGCAACTGATGATATTGTTTTCACAATTTCAGAAATGAGAAAACGTGGCGTTGAGTTCCTTTATGTACCTGGTACTTACTATGACACTGTTCGCGATAGAGTAGGAATCATTGAAGAAGATTTAAACGAATTGAAAAAATGGGGCATTATGGTTGACCGCGATGAAGAAGGTTACTTATTGCAAATCTTCACTAAACCTGTGGAAGATAGACCAACTTTATTCTACGAAATCATTCAACGTAAGGGCGCCAAATCCTTTGGTAAAGGCAACTTTCAGGCTTTGTTTGAAAGCATTGAAGCTGAGCAAGCAAGAAGAGGAACACTATAACTTAAGCACAAAAAACATTTCATCATGTACGTTCAACAACTTTATACCAACTGTTTAGCGCAGGCCGCTTATTATATTGAATCAAATGGCAAAGCCGCAATCATTGACCCATTAAGGGACACAGCCGATTATATCACTTTATTGAAATCGAGAAATGCAAAATTGAAATACATTTTTGAAACACATTTTCATGCTGATTTCGTGAGCGGACATTTAGATTTAGCCAAGCAAACCGGGGCACAAATAATTTTTGGACCTGATGCAAAACCAAATTATGAAGCACGAATTTGTCGTGATAATGAAAAACTTTTGTTGGGCGATTGTGTGCTGCAAGTGTTGCACACACCTGGTCACACCATTGAATCCATCTGCGTTTTGCTGTTTGATGAGCAACATAAATCGTATTGTTTATTTAGTGGTGATACATTGTTTGTGGGTGATGTTGGTCGCCCTGATTTGTTGAGTGGAAATTTATCGAAGGAAGTTTTAGCCAGCATGATGTATGATTCAATTCAACAAAAAATAATGCCACTAAATGATGAAGTGATTGTATATCCTGGTCACGGTGCTGGTTCGCCTTGCGGAAAAAATTTAGGCAGTGAAACCAGCTCTACCATTGGCATTCAGAAGAAATTGAATTATGCTTTACAGCCAATGACAAAAGAAAAATTCATTGAAATAGTTACTACCGACCAACCTGCTGCACCTGCTTATTTTTTTAAAGATGCAGCAATAAATAAAAATGGTTACGAAAGTTTTGATTTGGTTTTGCAAAAAGAAATGAAAGATTTATCAGCATCACAAGTTGCTGATTTAATTAAAAATGGCGCAATTATTTTAGATGTTAGAAACAATAATGATTTTGCCGACAATCACATCAAAGGTGCTATCAATATAGCTTTGAACGGTTCGTTTGCAATTTATACTGGTTCAATTATGTCGCTTTCGCAACCGATTGTGTTGGTGTGTGAAATGGGAAAAGAGAAAGAACCTTTGACTCGTTTGGCCCGTGTGGGTTTTGAAAATATTGTAGGTTATTGGGATGACGATATTAATTTTTTGGAGCCAGCAGGAGTTGAGTTAAGCAAAATAAAAACGATTGCTGTGGATGAACTGAATGAAGTATTGGCAAATGAAGAAATTGTGATGTTGGATGTGCGATTGAAAAATGAATTTGAGGTGCAACATTTAAAAAATGCCATCAACATTCCGTTGAATGAATTGCAAGATAGAATTGCTGAATTAAATGCGAAAGATGAATTATTGATTTACTGCGCAGGCGGCTATCGCAGCATGATTGCGGCTTCTATTTTAGAAAAAAACGGTTTCAAAAAACTGATTAATTTGAATGGGGGAATTAATGCGGTGAATAAATACAAGCCTGAAGCTGTGTTGTAATTGAATTAAACTTTACAAAAAATATTTGCTCCAACATTTTTTATTTTCGCATCTTGATTAAAGTTTTTTCATTTTGACAAAAATCAATGCATCCTTTAAAACACATAGCCCATCAATGGTTCAAGGCTTTTAACGAACACGATTTAGAAGCGCTGTTGAATTTGTATGATGATGAAGCCGAGTATTATAGCCCCAAATTAAAAGTGCATCAACCGCAAACAAATGGGTTGATAAAAGGAAAAGCCGCTTTGCGAAATTGGTGGGCCGATGCTTTTAATCGCTTGCCCAATCTGCATTATGAAGTCATTAATCTCATTGCTGATGATGAAAAAGTGATGATGGAATATATCCGCAAAACTACTGGCGAAGCTGATTTGCAAGTGGGTGAAGTGTTGACTATTCGCAATGGAAAAATTGTAGCATCTCGAGTATATCATTCGTAAGCCGCAGGGCTGCTGTGTTTTATTTGTTCGATAAAATTAGTTTGCTAAGATTTAATGGCTTATCTTTGTGCCGATACATGAGTATAATTGCATTTTGTAGTTGAATTATTTTTCGTTCGCTTTTCTGCTAATCGTTATTTAAATCTCTTCTCCGTCCTGCCATCGTCCTCGTTTTTTTTAATTTTTTAATCATTATTTACAATGAACATTTTCGTTTCAAACTTAAGTTTCGACATCATTGATGCAGACTTGAAAGATTTTTTTGCAGAACACGGCGAAGTAACTTCAGCCAAAGTAATCATCGACAAATTCACCAACAAAAGCAAAGGCTTTGGTTTTGTTGAAATGCCAAGCGACGATGCTGGCAAAAAAGCTATTGCAGCTTTGGATGGTGCTACAGTTGACAATCGCGAATTAAGAGTTAGCGTTGCTCGACCAAAAGAAGAAAGAAGTTCAAAACCAGCTTATGGCAATAGCCGAGGCGGCGGTAACAACCGTTGGTAATTGGTTTTGCTAATTATTTTAAAAGG
>CAIQHW010000219.1 GCA_903871715.1 uncultured bacterium | reverse complement strand
GGGCTTGTGTGGTGTTCATCCCTTTATTAAATATATAACGATAGATATCTAAAATGTGGTTGATCTTTTCTAAATCAAATCCTCTTCTTTTTAAACCTACACTATTTACACCACCATAACTTAATGGATTGCGCACTGCTTTAATATAGGGAGGAACATCTTTACTCACCAAACTTCCTCCTGCGATATAAGCATGCTGTCAAATGTTTACAAACTGATGCACGGCACTCACTCCGGCTATCCAAGCATAGTCACCTAAGGTAACATGGCCTGCAATTTGTACGCTATTGCTTAATATACAATGGTTGCCAATAATACAATCGTGTGCAATATGACTATAGGCCATGATTAAACAGTTGTTACCTACTTTGGTAATCCATCTGTCTGAAGTACCTCTATTAATGGTAACAAATTCACGAATAGTAGTGTTGTCTCCAATTTCTACTGTTGTTTTTTCTCCATTAAATTTTAAATCTTGTGGGTCGGCACCAATAACAGCGCCAGGGAAAATGCGACAATTTTTTCCAATTTTTGTACCATTCATAATGGTCACAGAACTTCCAATCCAAGTACCTTCTCCAATAGTTACCTCACCGTGAATAACGGTAAAAGGATCAATCTTAACATTGGATGCAATTTGTGCATTCGGATCAATATAGGTAAACGGATGTGTCATAGTTATGCTAGGGGGTTCAATTATTTATCTACTCTTTTTATTACTTGTGCGACAAGGTCTGCTTCTGTAGTTACTTTTCCACCTACATATACCGTACCACGCATTTCACAAATACCTCTTCTAATAGGACTGGTTAATTCCATTTTTAATAACATGGTATCACCTGGTCTTACCATTTGCTTAAACTTGCAATTATCAATCTTTAAAAAATAAGTATCATATTCTCCTTTTGGCATGGCGTTAATACAAAGTATACCGCCTGTTTGTGCAAGCGCTTCAATTTGTAATACACCTGGCATAACAGGATTGCCTGGAAAATGTCCAGGGAAAAACCATTCGTTGAAGGTTACATTTTTTACACCTACAATAACGGTGTCGGTTAATTCAATGATTTTATCTACAAATAAAAACGGATGACGATGGGGTAAAGTTTTTTCTATTTGCTCTAAACAAAATACAGGCGTAGCCGTAGGATCATAAACAGGTACATCTTTTACGTGCTTATTTTTTTTGATGTACTGCTTAATTTTTTTAGCAAACTCAACATTGCTGCTATGTCCTGGTCTATTAGCAATAATGCGGGCTTTAATAGGATAACCCGTTAAAGCTAAGTCTCCCACTACATCTAATAATTTATGTCTTGCAGGTTCATTAGGGAATCTTAATTCTAGATTATTTAAATAGCCTTCGCTTTTTACTTCAATCTTATCTCTTTTAAAAACTTTGGCTAAACGGCTCATCTCTTGTTCAGAAACAGGCTGGTCCACCACCACAATAGCGTTGTTAATATCGCCACCTTTAATTAAATCATTTTTTAATAAAGCTTCTAGTTCATGTAAAAAACAAAATGTTCTGCAAGGCGCAATCTCAGATTTAAATTCTTTAATTGTTCTTAACGCAGCATGTTGTGTTCCTAAAACCGGACTATTAAAATCTATTAAAGTAGTAATTTG
>CAIQHW010000218.1 GCA_903871715.1 uncultured bacterium | reverse complement strand
GATCTAGGTACTTTAATTATTGTCTTTTTGGGTTACAATTTTTTGAAAGGAAGTGATTGGTTTTCCAACACTCAAAAGTTTTATGTTTTTTATAAAAACGTTGATGGGTTGGGCGTTGCCAACGAAGTGCAGTTAAATGGTTTTAAAGTGGGCAAAGTACAATCTATCCAAATTGTGCCTGAAAAAAACAACATGATTTTGGTGCGCTTTGACATTGATAAAAAAATAAAAATTTTCAAAAGCACAGTTTTTAAAATTGAATCAGTGCCGCTAAGCAGCACTATTGTTGGCTTGCAGTTTGATGATATGAAAAATTTAGCGCAAAGTGGCGACACATTAATAGGAGAAAGCAGCGTTTCTATAATGTCACAGTTCTCAGAACAAATTGAACCCATTCGCAAACGAGCCGAAGCGGTTATGCAATCTATTGATACTATTTTAGCGCAGTTTTCAAATACTTTAAATAAAGGTGGGGCAACTAATTTGAAAAACTCTTTTAGCGAAATTCAATTAACCATTCACAATTTGAAAGAAACATCCGACCATTTTAACAACGTGATGAAGGGCTCAAGCGATAGGCTGGAAGCCATTATTAAGAATGTAGATGACATTACGAGCAATTTGAAAAACAACAATGTAGTGATTTCAAATGCTTTGAAAAACATTAATCAAATTGCGGATGATGTGGCAAAAAGCAATTTGAAACAAACTATTGATAACACCAATAAAACTATGGCTGATTTATCAATTGTGGTTGCTAAAATAAAATCGGGTGAAGGTTCAATAGGTTTATTAATTAATGATGACAAGCTTTACAACAATTTGAAATCATCTTCAGCTGATTTGGATAAATTGTTGATTGACTTAAAATCCAATCCAAAACGCTATGTGCATTTTAGTGTTTTTGGAAAAAATAATTAATTTAGAAAGGGGCTGAAACGCAGCAGAGATAAGAGTTATAAAAATAAAAAAAGGGAACATCAAGTGCTCCCCTTTTTTAACCTTAAAATTTAAAACTATGAAAACTGACGCGAAGATAAAGATAGATTTTACATTTACCAAATTTTTTTTCAAAAATATTTTTTGACATTTTTAAACTTTCACGAAGCAATAAAGTCATAGGCGCATTAAACAAACAAGCAAAAGAAAAAATTACTTTTGCAAAAAATCATACTTATGAACTACAAAAAAATAATTGTTGCTACTTGCATGATTTTACTAACCTTGAGTAATTTGTTTTTTACAGCTTGCAGCAAAAAAAATAAATTAACTGATGCCGAAATTTCGGCAGTGCAAGATGGTACAAGTGCTGAAGGCACTTCCCAAGAAACACAAAGCTTAGCAGAGCAGGCACATACATTTGGTGCAGCAGGAATGCGAATGACATCGAATTGTAACCTTTTAAGTGCCTGTGTTCATATTTATTCAGATTCATCGCATAGTTTTGGCACATCGGATACTTTAACAATTGATTTTGGCTCTACCCCTTGTATTTGCAATGATGGACGCTATCGTCAGGGAAAAGTTTTGGTTGCATATACTGGCAGATATCATAGTGCAAATGCTGCAATTGATATACATTTTGTGAATTACAGTGTAGGCATTTCACCAACAGATATGTTTGCCATTGACAATGCAAGCTTCAAACACATTCTAAACAATGGATTAAGTACCAACAATTATTTTAGTTGGACCATTAATTCCACTTTTATTATTCATAAATCAAATAATGGTGGCACCATTTCATATACCGAAAATAAAGTTCGCACCCAAATTGCTGGAGACCCATTGCATTTTGATTGGACAGATAAATTTGAAATTAGCGGAACTGCAAGTGGCACAGCCGCCAATGGCACAAGTTTCACAGCTGCCACAGCGGCTGGCAAAAATTTAATTCGCGATATGAGTTGTAGAAAGCATTTTACGCAAGGCGAATTAGATATTACACCATCGGGCAAAAGCATTATTACTATTGACTTTGGTAGTGGCAAATGTGATAATAGTGCCACCATTACCAGAAACGGAGTAACTAGAACAATTACATTACGATAGTTTATTTTTATACTCGTTCATGATGGAAAAAGGAAGTTCAAAATTTTGAACTTCCTTTTTTTATTTTTCCAAAAATGGTTTTGTTTGAAATAGTGTAACTCAAAAAATATTTCGTTAACTACCTTTGTACTCCAAAATTTTAGAAATGCAACAATTAAGTGAACAAGAAATTCAACGCAGAGAAACCCTACAGAAATTAATTGAAAAAGGGATCAATCCTTATCCAGCCGAAACATGGGAAATGACTTTTTCATCCAAAGAAATTATTGCAAAATTTGAAGCAAATCCAGAAGATGAATCTCTTAAAGAAATTTCATTTGCTGGAAGATTGATGAGCAAGCGAATCATGGGAAAGGCTGCCTTTGCTGTGTTACAGGATAGTGTTGGCAAAATTCAATTTTATTTAAAAGGCGAAGATATTTGTCCAACAGAAGATAAAAGTTTGTACGATGAAGTATTCAAACATTGGTTTGATTTGGGCGATATTATTGGTGTGAAAGGTTATGTTTTCAGAACCAAAACGGGCGAAATTTCTATTCATTGTAAAGAAATAAAAATGCTTTCAAAATCATTGAAACCATTGCCAGTAGTGAAAGTAGATGAAGATGGAAAAGTGCACGATGCATTCAACAACCCTGAACAACGTTACAGAATGCGTTATGTAGATTTAATTGTGAATCCACAAGTGAAAGAAATTTTCTTAAAGCGCACCAAATTGGCGAACAGCATAAGAGAGTATTTAAACGCCAAAACTTACATGGAAGTTGAAACGCCTATCCTTCAACCGCTCTATGGTGGCGCAGCTGCCCGTCCGTTCAAAACGCATCACAACACGTTGGACATGACTTTGTACATGCGAATTGCCAATGAATTATACTTGAAACGCTTAATTGTTGGCGGTTTTGATGGTGTTTATGAATTTTCAAAAGATTTTAGAAATGAAGGCATGAGCCGTTTTCACAATCCAGAATTTACACAAATGGAATTGTATGTGGCTTATAAAGATTACAACTGGATGATGGATTTGGTGGAAGAAATGGTAGAGAAAGTAGCGATTGATGTAACAGGTTCAACTAAAGTTCAAGTGGGCGAAAATGTAATTGATTTTAAACGACCATGGAAGCGATACACCATGTTTGAAGCGATTAAAGAATATACTGGTGTTGATATTGACGGCATGAATGAAGAACAACTTCGTGATGCTGCGAAGAAATTAAATTTACACGTTGACCCAAAATTAGGCAAGGGAAAAATCATTGATGAACTCTTCGGTGAATTTGCAGAATCGAAATTAATTCAACCAACATTTATTACCGATTATCCCGTTGAAATGAGTCCGTTAGCAAAATCGCATCGCTCGAAACCTGGCATGGTTGAACGCTTTGAAGCTATTTGCAATGGAAAAGAATTGTGCAATTCATTCAGCGAATTAAATGACCCCATTGACCAACGCAAACGTTTTGAAGACCAATTAGAACTAGGCAAACGTGGCGATGATGAAGCAATGGTGTTGGATGAAGATTTTCTACGTGCCTTAGAATATGGCATGCCGCCTACAGCAGGCTTGGGTATTGGCATTGACCGATTGAGCATGATTATGACGAACTCTAATTCAATTCAGGAAGTTTTATTTTTTCCACAAATGCGAGCAGAAACAGGCAATGAATAATGCGGAATTCAGTTGGAATGAAACGCCACAAGCCGCTGTGCAACGATGGTTCGAGCTGCCAACTACAAAATCGGAAGAATGGGCAACCATAAAAAAAATGTTGGCAGATGAAATTAATCGGTTGATAAAAAACGATTTTGAAAAATTGTTGCACATACTTTATCGAATTGATATTAATGAACAGCAAGCCATGAAAGCCTTATCATACGGCAATGCAGCAGAGTTGTTGACAGATTTAATCATTGAACGACAGTTGCAAAAAGTAGAGAGCAGAAAAAGAAATTAGTTGAAAAATTGCATAAAATGATTTCCATTTTTTCAATACTTTTGTGCAACAAAATTTTAATCACAAAAATATTTTTATGAGTAATCATCACACTGAAACACAAGAAAAAAAACCTACCAATTATTTGCTGAGAGTTGTTTTGGCATTTGTTTATGCTTTGGCATTGGGCTTTTTATTGCATTTATTTGTAGGCTCACAAGCTTGTTCGCATTGCAGCAAATGCACAGCCTGCAACGAGTGCACAGAAAAGAATGAAGCAGTATTGAAAAATCAACGTTTGTGGGGAAATGAAGAATGCAGCGGTGCAAGTTGCACTAGCAAAGACCATTGCACGAAAGAACACGGCCTTAAAGAAAATAAAAAAAATGAAATCGATTCGACTGAAGTAAAAGCAAAATAGTTGAAACTAAAAAACTGGTTTAAATAAAAAGCCGATTTTCAATTTTGAAAATCGGCTTTTTATTTGAGGTCCCGACCAGATTCGAACTGGTGTACGAGCTTTTGCAGAGCTCTGCCTAGCCACTCGGCCACAGGACCATTTTATTTTTCGGGATGCAAATATATTAAAAGCATCGCCAAATTTTAAAACAATTTTCGTAGTAAATTTTACAAACCATTTTTCTGTTTGCACCTTTGCAAAAAAATAAACAAAATTAAAAATGAAAGTAGCATTAGTTGGTGCCACAGGATTGGTTGGTGGTGTGATGTTGAAAGTTTTAGCCGAAAGAAATTTTCCTTTGTCAGAATTAATTCCTGTGGCTTCAGAAAAATCTGTGGGCACTGAAATTATTTTTAAAGGACAAAAAATAAAAGTGGTTGGTGTTGAAGATTGTTTGGCGCAAAAGCCTGCCATTGCTATATTTTCGGCAGGTAGCATCACTAGCAAAAATTTAACAGAAAAATTTGCAGCCATTGGTTGCACCGTGATTGACAACTCATCAGCTTGGCGAATGGATGCCGATAAAAAATTGATTGTACCTGAAGTGAACGGGCATTTATTAACTGCTGCTGATAAAATAATTGCCAACCCAAATTGCTCCACTATTCAATTAGTTGTTGCGTTGAATCCATTGCATTTAAAATATAAAATTAAACGGGTGGTGGTTTCTACCTACCAAGCTGTAACTGGTACTGGCGTTGCAGGTGTGAAACAATTGAATGATGAACGAGCCGGAAAAATGAACGAACAAAAAGCTTACAAACATCCCATTGATTTGAATTGTTTGCCGCATGGTGGCGACTTTGAAGCCAATGGCTACACCACCGAAGAAACAAAATTATTGAATGAAACCAGAAAAATAATTGGCGACCAAAACATCAACGTAACAGCTACAGTTGTTCGTGTGCCTGTGTTTGGCGGACATAGTGAAAGTGTGAATGTAGAGTTTTACAACGATTTTGATTTGGATGAAGTGAAAGTAATTTTGCGAAATTCGGCTGGTATAAAAGTGCAAGACGATGCTTCAAAATTTGAATACCCAATGCCGCTTTTTGCCGAAGGGAAAGACGAAGTATTTGTGGGCAGAATAAGAAAAGATTTTTCGCAACCCAATTCTTTAAACTTGTGGATTGTGAGTGATAATTTACGCAAAGGCGCAGCCACCAATGCTGTGCAGATTGCGGAAGTGGTGAAGAGATTTTTGTAGAAAAATATTTGTTGAATTTTTACGACTTGATAAATCTTGAAATTACTCTTTTAATAATTCAGATAATTCGCAACCCAATCCTTTACATACATCCAACAAGTAAAGGTAAGACGGATTGAAATTTCCTTTTTCCAATCGGTGAATTGATTGTCTGTCTTTACCAACCTCAAATGCAACCTGTTCAAGCGTTAAGCCTTTTTCTTTGCGAATTGCATTAACCCGTTCACCCAATTTTTTGAGTGTTTTTTGTTGCGATTTTGTTACGGGCTGTGGCATCACAACAATAGTAGAACTACCTCAAATAAACTTTGTCATCCGTACAAGCAACTTTATATTTTTTGTTTTATTTTTGTTGAATCTAAATTCAAAAAATAATTTCAATGAAAAAAAAGCTGCCCTTACTCTGTTTAATTATTTTTTCAAAATTATCATTTTCTCAAGATGTGATTTTATTTAGGAATGGCAATGAAAAGACTGTTAAAGTATTGGAGGTTGGGCAATCTGAAATTAAGTACAAAAAAAATGATTCAGCATCTGTACTTCACACGATTCCAAAGACGGATGTTTTCATGATAAAATATAAAGATGGTTCTAAAGATGTTTTCAAATTGGAACAACAAGAAAATGAGCTGGCAGATGATACCAAAAGCAATCGTCCAATTAAAATAATTAACTTTAAGAAAAAGGGATTCATAAATTTAACTGAATTAAACTCTTCTTATGGTGTTCAGAAAATCACCTACAATACTTCTTATGCTACTTATTTAGTAAAAAATAAAGATTATTCAGTTGGATTTAAAACAGTGAACGGATATCAATTTAACGACCATTTTATTTTAGGCATCGGCATTGGCGTTGAACAAAATAGATGTGCAACTATATTCCCTTTATCCTTAGATTTTAGAGCAAGTATTTTGAAGGGAGCAATAAGACCAAATTTTAATCTTAATGTTAGCTATGCTTTTATAGTAAATGAAAACAATAATAAAGTTGGCGCATTGTATACTGAATACGATTCAGTATCTTCTTTAAAAATAGGAAGTTATGGGTGTTACTCTCGTCTTAGTAATGAAATCGGGGAGTTCTTTGTAGCACCATCTCTCGGTATTAAAAAAT
>CAIQHW010000217.1 GCA_903871715.1 uncultured bacterium | reverse complement strand
CTACTGGCAGCAAGATGTTCACTACACCATTGATGCGAATATTGATGAAGTGAATGATATTATTTCGGGCGATGAAACTTTGGAATACACCAACAATTCGCCCGATACTTTGCGCTTTGTATTTTTTCATTTGTATCAAAATGCCTTTCAACCGAATTCGTATTTGGATGATTTGAGCAAGCACAATAATGTAAAATCGAAATGGGGAAAATATGAAGCCAAAGGCTTGGGAACAGCAGTAGAATCAATACTTGCAGACAATCAAGTTTTAAAAACAGAATTGGATAACACAATTTTGAAGGTGTATTTACAAAAACCATTAGCACCAAATAATTCAGTTTCTTTCAAAATAAAATTCAAAACTTATTGGGATAATGGAAGCCAAAGAAGGCGCATGAAAAAGTTTGATGTGGCTGGTTACAAAGATGAAATTGGCCATCGTCATTATGATGGTGTTCATTGGTATCCACGTATTTCAGTGTACGATGCCAAATTTGGCTGGGATGTTCAACAGCACATGGGTAAAGAGTTCTACGGCGATTATGGCACTTATGATGTGTCGCTAAATTTTGCTTCTAATTATATTTTAGAAGCTACAGGTTGGTTGCAAAATGAAAGTGAAATTTTTACAAACGATTTGCGAAAACAATTAGACATCAAAAATTTCATCAACAAAAAACAAGAAAAAAATGCGAATGGAAAACCAACAGAATTAATTCCGTATAAAAATTTTGAAAGAAAAATTTGGCGTTATCATGCAGTGAACGTACACGATTTTGCTTTCACAGCCGACCCAAGTTATCGCATTGGAGAGAGCGAATGGAACGGAATAAAAATTGTTTCGTTGGTGCAAGAAGCACATGCAAGCGGCTGGAAAAATGCGGCAGATTACACAGCTCGTGTGATTGAGTATTACAGCACTCACGTGGGCATGTATGCCTATCCGAAAATGGTGGTGGCTGATGCACAGGATGGCATGGAATATCCGATGCTCACTTTGGATGGCGGCAGCGACCCAGGTTACAGAGATTTATTGGCGCATGAAGTTGGTCACAATTGGTTTTTCGGCATGGTCGGTAATAACGAAACTTACAGAGCGATGTTGGATGAAGGATTCACACAATTCCTGAACACCAATGCCTGTGAGGCTTTGGACGGAAAATATCGCATCACTCCAAAATCAAAATCGTGGTATGTGAATCGTTTTAAACAAAAAGATTTGATTAGAAATTCTGAAACGATGAATGGCTACATCAATGATGCGATGCACAATCCAACAGCAACTTTGAACACTCATAGCGATGATTTTAATGGCGCATTAAATCATGATGGCGGATATAGAAATGTTTATTTCAAAACTTCTACCATGTTGTTCAACTTACAATATGTGTTGGGTGATTCACTGTTCTGGCAAGCGTTTCAGCATTATTTCAATCAATGGAAAATCTGTCATCCGTATCCCGAAGATTTTCGCCAAAGCATTCACCAATCCACAAAAGTTGATTTGAATTGGTTTTTTGATGAGTGGATGGAAACTGCAAAAACGATTGATTACAAAGTGAGCAGAGTAAAAAATTTAGGCGACCATAAATATCGCATCACTTTGAAACGTGATGGTGAAATGCAGATGCCTATTGATTTACAAGTGATTTCAAAAAATGGAACACGATACAATTTTTACATTCCAAACACTTGGTTTGTAAAAAATACTTCGGCAACGGTTTTACCAAAATGGTGGGGATGGGGAAAATTCAGAAAAAAATATTCGTTTGATGTGCAGCTCAACAGTAAATTGGATGATGTAAAAATTGACACTTCACATCGTTTGGCTGACATAGACATGACTAACAATTCATATCAAGACAATTCAAAAACAATTTTTGATGCAGGCTTAAATCAGCCACAGGATTGGACTTACAAGCTTCAAAAGATTCGCCCTGATGTGTGGTGGAATGGTGTGGATGGAATTAAGTTGGGTATTCATTACGATGAATCATTGATGAATTACAAACACAATTATTCTTTATCAGCTTGGTGGAATACTGGCGTAGCAAGCAACGTGGGCAGTGTAAATTATTTGAGCGATAAACAAAGCTGGTTGAAATATGTTGGTTTCAATTTTGATATTCAAAATCCAACTGACAAACTGCTGAAGGGAAGCAGCTTTCAGGAACATTTTCAAATCAATGATGGATTGAACTTAGACAAAGTGCAATGGACAATTCAAGCGAATGCAAAAAATAAATTTTTCATCAACACCAAATTCATGCAACAATTTGACAAGCGTTATTTGTTCAATGCCAACGATTGGGGATTAGAAAATGCTTTGAATAATTCGCAGCTCAATCAATACACTTATGCGCTCGACCAAAATGGTAAATTGCAAACTTATTATTCGCCCAACATTCGTCAGGTAGAAAACAATTTAAGCTTCAACACAGGCTGGGAGCACTACTACGCCTACTTTTCGGGCAATGGAAAAATTTTATTAGAAGGCAGAGCAGGCTCCACAAATCATGATAGTGTGCATTGGCAACCTTATAGTTTTTTGCAAATGACGGTAATTAATCACACCCGTTGGCAGAAATTTCAAATTCGCACCAGAGCCTTTGGAAGGCTGGGATCGGGCATGATGCCTAATGAATCAGCTTTGTATTTAGCAGGTGCTTCGCCCGAAGAAAATGCAGAAAATAAATTCACTCGTTCTGTTGGTTACATTCCAAATGATTGGATGCAATATCAATCTACCACTTCGCATTTTCAAATGGGCGGAGGCTTGAACCTACGCGGCTATGTGGCTTATTTGGCAGTGGAACAATTTGCAAATAGCAGCACACAATATTTTACAAACAAAGGCAGAAGCGGCTTTTCGGGCAGTGTTGAATTTGATTTTGAAGACTACATAAAATTTCATCCCAAGTTTTTTCGCAACTGGTTGAAAGCCGATGTGTATGGCTTTGCTGATGGCGGTTGCATTGTTTTTGATGATAGTTTGAACAATAATATTGTGGGTGATTTTATTTCGGCATTTCGCATGGATGCTGGATTGGGCGCAGCTTTCACCATTAAGCGTTGGGGAAAATTAGATGCCATAAAACCATTTACCATTAGAATTGATTTTCCTGTTTTCTTAAATCGTCCACCATTTGGCGAAGATTATTTTAAGCTGCGCTGGGTGATTGGATTGAATAGAAGTTTTTAGAAGCAGAGAAGTTTGGCGAACTTTAAAGTTTACCAAACTTTTTTACACAACCCGAAAACCGCTTCATGCTCCAATTTCATCAATATTGTACCATTTTAGAAGTAAGCGAAAATGCTTCGTTGGATGAAATTATTAAAGCCTATCGGCAAAAAGCAAAACTGTATCATCCCGATGTAAATCCGCATCCAAAGGCACATGCACAGTTTGTATTGTTGAATGAAGCCTTTGTTTTTTTGAAAAAATATCATGCACAACCCACCACAAAATCTGCTCAACAAACTTATTGGCATGAGTGGCAACAAGAAAAACAACACGCCAACGAACAAGCCCGAAAGCAAGCAGAGATGCGCTATCGCGATTATATTCAATCAGATGAATATCGCTATTTGAATGCGCTAAATATTATTGTTGACCATTTGGGCATTGTGTTATCCATGATTTTGCCCATTGCTTTGCCCACTTTATTTTTTTGGTGGCTGGGCAAAAAAGCATGGTTGATTTGTTTGATTTTTTTAACGATGCTGATTCCTTATATGCTTGAAGGATGGCGGATTCGCAGCAAATTTAATCACACCCAATTTTTTGAAGCCATCAAATTTTCGTTTCGATTTTATGATTTTCAATTGGTGTTTCTCACCATTTTTAATGTGCTGCTATTTTGGAATTTTTGTTTGCCCACCATGATTTACATGCGCTACATTTTGTTGCTTTTCGGGCTATCAATTCTCATCTGTTTTTTGCTGTGGCAATTTTATTTTCGAGCAAAAATTAAATCGCATTGGAGTATGATTGTTTTTGGGATTGCACCGTTGATTTGTAACCTATTATTTGTGTCAAATTCTATTTTCAGTTTCAATTTGCATGAAGAAAAATATCATTTTCGAATTGCTGATAAAACTACCGAAATATTGCTGAAAGATGGTGCCTATGCCGATTTTACTTACATCCGCTTTTTTATCGAGCCCGAAAAATTGGTGCATTATTCTACCGTAAATTATGAATTTGCCACAGGCATTTATGGTTGGAAAGTGATGAAAAAATGTTCGTTTGAATAATTTTTTCTGCTTCTAAAATTCGTTGTGGTGCATTATTTAAAATGAGTGTTTTCCTTACCTTTACAGCCATTTTAAAAATCAAAAAATCATTTCATTATGTTTGATGTAGTTATTATCGGTAGTGGTCCAGGTGGCTATGTTGCTGCAATTCGTGCTTCGCAATTAGGTTTAAAAACTGCGGTGATTGAAAAATCAGAATTAGGTGGTGTGTGTTTAAACTGGGGTTGCATTCCTACAAAAGCTTTATTAAAAAGTGCACAAGTGTTTCAATATATGAATCATGCAGCCGATTATGGTTTGAGTGTTACAGATGCAAAAGCAGATTTTCCAGCAGTAGTAAAACGCAGTCGTGGTGTTGCAGATGGCATGAGCAAAGGTATTCAGTTTTTGATGAAGAAAAATAAAATTGAAGTAATTGCTGGCACAGCTAAATTAATTCCTGGAAAAAAAGTTGAAGTAACTGCTGCTGATGGAAAAAAATCTATCGTGGAAGGCAAGCATATTATTTTAGCAACTGGCGGCAGAAGTCGTGAATTACCTAACTTAAAACAAGACGGCAAAAAAATAATTGGTTATCGTGAAGCTATGGTATTGCCCTCAAAACCAGCAACCATGATAGTTGTAGGTGCTGGTGCTATTGGTGTGGAGTTTGCTTATTTCTACAATGCGATGGGAACAAAAGTTACGATTGTTGAATTTGCTGATAGAGTAACACCTGTTGAAGATGCTGATGTTTCAAAAGAATTGGAACGCAATTTCAGAAAGCAAGGCATGACTTTATATACTTCATCATCGGTGGAAAGTGTTGACACAAGCGGCACTGGTGTAAAAGCAAAAGTAAAAACGCCGCAAGGTGAAATTGTGTTAGAAGCAGATATTTTATTGAGTGCTGCTGGCGTAACAGCCAACATTGAAAACATTGGTTTAGAAGCATTGGGCATCAAAACTGAAAAAGGAAAAGTGGTGGTAGATAAATTTTATCAAACTAATGTGGCTGGTATTTATGCGATAGGTGATTTGCTACCAACACAAGCATTGGCGCATGTTGCAAGTGCAGAGGGAATTACTTGTGTAGAAAAAATTGCAGGTCATCATCCCGAACCAATTGATTATAACAACATTCCAGGTTGCACTTATTGTTCACCTGAAATTGCTTCTGTAGGAATGACAGAAGAAGCAGCTAAAAAAGCTGGTTATGAAATCAAAGTCGGAAAATTTCCATTCAGCGCAAGCGGAAAAGCAAGTGCTGCTGGGACAAAAGAAGGTTTTGTAAAAGTAATTTTTGATGCTAAATATGGCGAATGGTTAGGCGCACATTTCATTGGTGCTAACGTTACTGAAATGATTGCCGAAGTGGTTGTTGCAAGAAAATTAGAAACTACTGGTCATGAAATTATTAAAGCCATTCATCCACATCCAACCATGAGTGAGGCAATAATGGAAGCTGCTGCTGCAGCTTATGGCGAAGTAATTCATTTGTAATTATCCAGCAAAGTGATTAATCCAAACTCCTAAAATCAACAGGCGCTAATCCACTCACACTAAGCTCTTTGCCATTGTTGCGATGTTGCCATTAAATACAAATTTTCCTTCCTCAACTATAGTAAGAATATTTGTGTGAAGAAAAATGGGAAATCGGTTTTTGATTTTTACCATACCTAAAACATATAGCGGCAACTTGTGAATGAATTTCGGCATTGCATCATCCAATAGCGGCTATTCATTTGTGAATTGCGGCAACCTGTTTTGGTATTATTGCGATACTAAAAGAAATAGCGGCAAGATGATATTGTATTGTTCTATTACCATTACACACAGCGGCTATTTGATGTAGTATTGCAACCATACCTAAAGAAAGAGCGGCAACTTGTTCTTGTATTGTGGTAATACTTAAATGAACAGCGGCTAATCAATATAGTATAGCGGCTATGCGATATAGTATTTAGGCAATTCAATATGGTTTAGCGGCTAAATGATATAGTATTGCGGTAATGCACAAACGAATAGCGGCAAAACGACATAGTATTGCAGCAATTCATTTACGGATAGCGTCTGTTCGATATAGTATTGCGGTAATTCATTTACGAACAGCGGCTATGCGATGTTGTATTGCCGAAAAACACAAATGAATAGACGAAATTTGTTTGGGGATGGCTAGAAAGGATAGAGAAATGGGGAAAAAATCCTTTAACCTTGAAAATAATTGGGTGGTTGTTATATGGCTTTGTTGTTGAATTAGGCAGAACCAAAGCCGCTTTACGCAGCTTCGATTCAACAAATAAATTTAGCGATTATTGAAAAAACCATCTGCACTGATGTCTTCATCTATTGCCGAGGTTCGTGTCCCCACGAACCTCAATTAGTTAAATAAATTTAAAACACATCCATCAAGTTTTTTAAAAAGCCAAAATCATTTTTTCCATTTTCATAAAACTGTGCTGATGAGTAAGGATATTCAAGCGGCTCATCAACCAATCGCCAATGTTTTGCCAATGGATTTTGGTGCATGTAGTTTAACTTTTGCAATGCAGTAGTGCGATTGTTTAATTCAAATGCCAATGAATCGCGTTGCCAAAATTCATAGTTTTTATTTTCTGCTTCTACTTCATAAAGTTTTAATTCATGCGGCTTTGCAGCTTTAATATACTTCTTAAACGCATGTGCCGTGTGTTTCATAAACGAACCTTGTGCAGTTTCTTTTCCGTTCAACTCCAATGTTTGCCAAATCAAATGAATGTGATTGGGCATAATAACCAAACCATACACGTTGATTTTTTCAAGGTCGGATAAATATTTCAAAGAGTTGATAATGATTTGTTTCGGTTCATCATCGGCTAACAACTTCATCCAATTATTGATGGTAGCG
>CAIQHW010000216.1 GCA_903871715.1 uncultured bacterium | reverse complement strand
GAATTATTATTAAATTTAAAAAGATTCGTATTAGAACATTGAGATGAATCATTTATAGAAAAAATAGATTTTATTTCTCCTAAAACTTCCACTAAAAGCTTAGCGCTGTCTTTACACCCAAATTCAGATGCGACAATCAATGTTGGTGAAAAAACGCCTGAATTTAAATAACTATGTACAGGAGATTTTAATTTGGATGTGTCATTATCTCCAAAGAACCATAAATAAGTTAGTTTTCCTTTAACAATTGATGAAGTATCTGTAAACAAAAAAGCGTTTCCCTTAAAGCATTTCAAAACAGTATCAACTTTAAATCCAGCTTTGGGCATAGGTTTGATGCTGATGATTTTAATAGTGGTATCAGCTCCACCCAATGTTCCAGCTACTGTAAGTTTAATTTTATAGGTCCCTGTATCTTTATAATGGTGTATGGGAGATTTCAAATTTGAGGTATCACCATCACCAAAATTCCAATAATAAATAAGATCGCCTGCATCTACTTTTGAACTATCAATAAATGAAACATTGTTTCCCCAAAGGCAGACAATACTATCCTTAACTGAAAATTTTGCATTGGCTGAAGGTAATACTTCAACTTGTAAAGTTATAGAGTCCCTACAACCTGTTGAGTCGAATTTAGCTGTAAGTAATACATTGTATTTACCAAATTTTTTAAAGCTATGAACTGGATCTTTTAATATTGAGGTTGAATCGTCACCGAAATTCCATAAGTATTTAGGGGCAGTTCCAGTGTATTTAGTAAGGTTGGTGAAAACGAAATTATTTTTAACGAATGGTTGTATAGTATCATTAACACTAAATGCAGGTTTTGGAGTTGGGAAAACAATTATATTTACTACACTTGAGTCGGTACAACCTTCATTTGTTGTGCTGAATAATTTAATTTTAAAACTACCAGCACTATCATAAGTATGTTTTTGATTTAGTATAGTGTCGGTTTTGCCATCCCCAAATTTCCACAAGTAAGAAAGATTGTCACCAGGGAAAGTAGTACTTTGATTAATTAATTCGAAAGAATTTCCTACAAGGCATTGCGAACTGTCGTTTATAATGAAATTTGATTTAGGAATATTATATACAGATACAGTGAGAGTTGTACTGTCTTTTCCACCAAGTGATCCGGTAACAACAAGTTTGACAGTATAAACCCCAGGATACAAATAAGTATGTAAGGGGGCAGGCAAAGTTGTGGTAATTGCATCACCAAAATTCCAAAAATAAGTTAATGTGCCTGCATCAATTGTCGAGGTACTTGTGAATTGAAATTTATTGCCGCGTAAGCACTGTGTTGAATCATTAATGCTAAATTTTGCTTTTACAACAGCAGTGGGTCCAGAAAGCACGTTTTCAAAATTGTTTAATTTAAACGTATTTGAAAATGAACTATCACATTGAATTAAAAGAATAATTACAATGAATAGCCATCTTGGCCATTTTCGAAAAAATAGATTATTAGACCTTAAAGCCATAGTTGAAATTAAGCCACATGATTAAATTGGTATTTAAATACACAATAGATTCAAAATCAATCACTGAAGTCCATTTCTTTTCTCTAATAGAACAATGATGAGGGAAAACAATTTTTTTCACATTCTTTTATTTCATAATATCTTTGAAATTTCCTTCTT
>CAIQHW010000215.1 GCA_903871715.1 uncultured bacterium | reverse complement strand
TTGCCGCTTTTAGAAACGGTATATTTTTTAATCGGCGCAGGAGGCGGACCAGCCACCACATTGCCATTTATATCAAATGAGCCACCATGGCAGGGGCAAACCATTTGGTTTGAACCACTCACATAACTCATTGCACAACCTTGATGGGTGCAGGCTTGCGCCAATGCAGTGTAGGTGTTAGCAGCGGTACATATAACTACTACTCCATTTGAAGCCATTGAACCTCCGATGGTTTTTAGAGAAGCGTTGGCAGCTTGAGATAAATCTAAAGTAAAATTTGCTGAAGGTCCTTGTGCGGCTGTTGTGGTGTTGCTCGATTTATTGCAGCTTTCTATTAAAATTGCCGAACCTGCTAACCCAAGCCCACCCAACAAGAGCGATGATTTTAAAAATTCCTTTCTGTTCATTGAAAATGTTTTTTGAAAAATTTTATTTCCGTTTCCGACTATAAAATTTCAATAAGGTTTAATCAGCTGTTATTTTTTTCACAATAACCAATTCTCATACTCCATCTTATTTTTGTTTTCTTTGCAAAGATGAAACGAATCAACCAACTCTTTTTTTATTTAAAACCATTTCGCTGGAATGTAGTGGTGAACATGGTTTGCAACGTTTTGTCTACCACATTTTCGTTGTTGTCTTTTGCCATGTTGATTCCATTTTTAAGATTAATTATGAATCAAAATAGCAACGCTGAAATGGTTGCCAACCCAGGCGCATTCAGCTTCTCAATAGATAATTTGATTGCCCAATACAATTATTTTTTGAACCAAATTATTTTGCATCACGATAAAATTAGTGCCTTGGCAATCGTGTGTGTATCGGCTGCTGCGGCATCTTTTTTGAAAAATTTTTTTCGATGGTGCGCCATTTACATTTTAGCACCCATGCGCAACGGAATCCTTCGCAACCTGCGCCGCGACTTGTATCACAAGATTTTACAACTGCCACTTTCTTATTATTCTAATGAACGAAAAGGCGATATTATTTCGCGAATGACTGGCGATGTGCAAGAAGTGGAATGGAGCATTTTGAGCATGATTGAAAGCATGACCAAAGACCCGATTGAAATTATTTCCTACATCAGTGTGATGATTTTTTTTAGCGCAAAATTGACTTTGATGGCTTTTATTGTTTTACCCATCAGCGGTGGAATCATTGCTGTGATTGGTAAATCGCTACGCAAATGGGGGGAAAAAGGAATGGGGAAATATGGCGATTTGGTTGCGCAAATTGAAGAAACATTGGGCGGCATCAAAATCATCAAAGGTTTCAACGCCGATGCTTTTATCAAAAAAAGATTCGATGATAATAATGAAAGCATGTATCGGCTCAATAATAAAATTGTTCGCCTTCGCGATATGGCTTCGCCGCTATCCGAATTTTTGGGCATTTGCGCCGTGATGACAGTGCTGTACATTGGTGGAAGTATGGTTTTGGGCGGCTCGATGAATTTGATGCCCGAAACTTTTATCACTTTTATTGTGGTGTTTTCACAGTTGATAAATCCTGCAAAATCATTTAGCAATTCGTTCTTCAACATTCAAAAAGGATTAGCAGCGGTAGAGCGAATTAATTATGTGTTGCATGCTGAAAATAAAATCAGCAATGCAACCAATGCCATATCTATCAATGGTTTCAACGATTGCATCGAATATAAAAACATCAATTTTGCTTACAATAATTTTGATAATGCCAATGTGTTGAACAACATTCAAGTAAAAATTGCTAAAGGAAGAATGATAGCATTGGTGGGCGAAAGTGGCAGCGGCAAAAGCACTTTCGTTGATTTGCTGCCGCGATTTTGGGAGGTGGAAAATGGCGAAGTGTTGGTGGATGGCACCAACATCAAGCAAATTGATTTGTACAGTCTGCGCCAACAAATTGGCATTGTAACACAAGAAGCCATTTTGTTCAACGATACTGTTTTTAACAACATTGCATTTGGTATTGATGATGCTTCGGAAGCTGCTGTTATCAACGCTGCCAAGGTTGCCAATGCACACGAATTTATTGAAAAAATGGAATATGGTTATCAAACAAATATTGGCGACAGAGGCTCGAAATTGAGCGGTGGTCAGCGTCAGCGAATTACCATTGCCCGAGCTGTTTTAAAAAATCCGCCCATTTTAATTTTAGACGAAGCCACATCGGCATTAGATACCGAAAGTGAAAAACTGGTACAAGATGCTTTGTTTAAATTGATGCAAAATCGCACTTCGATTGTGATTGCACATCGGTTAAGCACTATTCAAAGTGCTGATGAAATATTGGTAATGAAAAAGGGAAACATCGTAGAACGTGGCAACCATCAGCATTTGATGACTTTAGAAAATGGCGTTTATAAAAGATTAGTTGATTTGCAAGCGTTTTAATTTTTGAAAAATGAAACTGTATTTAATTCCCACACCAATAGGAAATTTAGAAGACATCACCCTACGAGCCTTGCGGTTGCTGAAAGAAGCAGATGCGGTGTTGTGCGAAGACAGCCGCATTACGGCAAAATTGTTGCATCATTTTCAAATTGAAAAACCGATGTGGCAATTTCATCAACACAACGAACATCAAAAAATAAATTCGATTATCGAACAATTAAAATCGGGCAAAACATTAGCATTGGTAAGCGATGCAGGCACACCGGGCATTAGCGATGCTGCGTTTTTATTGGTGCGAAATTGTATCGAAAATAATATTGCGGTAGAATGTTTGCCAGGCGCAACTTCCATTATTCCTGCATTGGTGCAAAGCGGTTTGCCTTGCGAAAGATTTTGCTACGAAGGATTTTTGCCACACAAAAAAGGACGACAAACACGATTAAAAAATTTAGCAGAAGAAACTCGAACAATTGTTTTGTTAGAGTCGCCACACCGCATTGTGCGCTGCTTGCAAGAGATGAAAACATTTTTTGGCGAAGAAAGAAAAGTATGTGTGAGCAGAGAATTGAGTAAAAAATTTGAAGAAAATATTCGTGGTTCAATAACCGAAGTGTTGCAACATTTTGAAAAACACGAACCAAAAGGCGAAATAGTTTTGATTGTGGAAGGAAAGAAAGATTGAGCTAAAATAAAAGACAATGCAAAAATATTACTGCTTATTACTTCTTATTGCTTCAACAACTTTTAGTAGTTGTTCATGGCTTTCTTCTTTTTTTATAATCAACAATACATCTAAAAACATTATTGTTACTTATACCTTGAAGCCAACCGCTGACAAGGATTATGCGTATGCTCTTAAAGACACTTTAATATTTACAAAGTTGAGACACAATGAAAATATTAACGATGATAAAATTCTTGGTAATCATTTTACGTATGAATATTCTAAACAACTGCTCAATGGAAATGAAAATTATTCGGTAACGATTTTGCCGAAAACCGCGATGAGTAGCGGTTATAGAATTCCATTTTTTACTTTTTCTAATACTGAAGAAAGGCATAAAATCTTCAATAATTTAATAGAAATGACAATTGTGAGGATTGATGCCAATGATACAATAAAACTCAACTCAACTTTATTACCAGACTTTTCAAGACAGTTTGGAGAACATCAAATTGCTTTGATTTTTGACTAACTTTTTTTCTCAAAACTTTCATCATAGCGCACAAAAATGCTTAAATAAAAAACCCGTGAAAAGCGCACCAGCCAAGGCATGGAGAGCATCAACACAAAAGCATTTGCCAATAAAAATCCCCAAACGCTGTAAATAGTTGCCCAACCAAAAATGGGTGAAAACCAAATTACATTTAGCAACGAAATGACCACTGCCAAAAAATAACTGATATAACCTGTGCCCCACCAAAAACCTGTTTCTAATTCTGTTTTTTGATGACAAATGTTGCATTCAGTTTTCATGTCTAAAATCTTTTTGCTGAAATCGTAAGGATTGGAATGGTTGAACAGATTGGCTTGGCGGCATTTGGGACAACGACATAAAAAAGTGGAAACAAAATAATTCATGCTGCAAAAATACAAATCTTTGATGAGTGATTTTCGTAACTGATGTTACAAAGTTTTTCTCAATCTACATGACCTTTTAGTGCAGGTTTTTTTTGCAAAAAAGTAGAATCCGATTTTTCATCGTTATCATTTTCTATCGTTTTTAAATTGTGCAAATCGGGTTGCCCAGCATTGATCCAAGCAGTGTACCAAAAATCAGCAACGTCTTTAATGCTGCTTAGCAAGCGGCGTTCAGCCATGTTGTTTAATAGTTTATTGTATGCAATAGTGTATTCATCAGAATAAATTTTTACAGAGTTTCTACCTTTAGATGCTATCACAAATTTTCTTTCTTCAGGAAAATTCTCGTTCAATTTTTTTTCAAAAAATAATACCGAATCTACTTCTGAATTGCTTGCTAAAACAATTTGCCAAATGCGATTTAATGGACGATTGATGTATTCGGCTTTGCCCACAAAATAATCATATTGTTCTCCTAAAAGCTCTGGAACTCGGCTTTCCCAAAAGTTGTGAATGCCAATTTGCTGCGTTAGTTGACCATTATAATTTTCAGATGTATGCAGTGGTACATGTGCATCGGCAATGTAATGCCCTAAATCGGTAGCCAGTCTTAGAATCAATTTCTTATCATGTTTTTTAAAAGCTTCGGTTAATCTAAAAGTCATCAGCTCCACATGCCAAGGCACGATGCCATAAGCCTTTAACGTATCTTCCGAAAATTTTTCAACAGCATCTTTCCATCTTCTTGGTACATTATCATAAGGATATTTTCCAAAATGGTCAATATCAATAAAATGTCGTGGCGCTTCTGCTGGCACTATGTTTCGACGTTTATCGGGGTCGGTGGCATGTGTAGTGATGTACTCGATATTTGCTTTGAAAAGTGATTGCATTTCCTCGGGCAAACAAAAAATAGCCATTCTGTTTATGCGCTGATGCTCCCAAAAACCCCATCCCATAGAATGTTGAAGAGAAAGAGTGGAAATGAAAATTGTGAAAACGACAATAAAAATATTTTTTGAAAAAAATTTCCCGATGAACGGCGTGATG
>CAIQHW010000214.1 GCA_903871715.1 uncultured bacterium | reverse complement strand
GCCATCGAATATTTGGCTGCGCAATGCGAAAAAGAAAATTGGAAATTGATGGTTGCCGATGCCGATTTGCAAACTGCCAAACAAAAAATTTCAGGCTTTAAAAATTGCGAAGCCAAACAATTAGACATCAATAATTCGCGAAGCAGAAATGCTCTAATTCAACAAGCCGATTTGGTTGTAAGCATGATGCCACCAGCATTTCATGGTTTGGTTTTGAAAGATTGTTTAAAGCATAAAAAGCATTTTACCAACGCCAGTTATGTAACGCCCGAAATGAAATTGTTGAACGAAGAATTTAAGAAAAACAAAATGATGGTGTTGTGCGAAATGGGTTTAGACCCAGGCATCGACCACATGAGTGCCATGCAAACTATTCATCGTTTTCAAAAAGAAAATCATGAATTGATTTCTTTCAAAACCTACTGTGGTGGCTTGGTTGCACCGGAAAGCGATAATAATCCATGGCATTATAAATTCAGTTGGAATCCACGAAATGTGGTAGTGGCTGGGCAAAGCACAGCACAATATTTGCAAAATAAGGAAGTGCATTATTTGCCTTACAATCGTTTGTTTAGTGATATTGAAACGATTAAAATCAAAGGTTATGGCGACTTTGAGGCTTATGCTAATCGCGATTCATTGAGCTATCTTGATACTTATAAATTGCATGGTGTTCAAAATTTTTTACGAGGCACGTTGCGCAAAAAAGGTTTTTGCTAAAGTTGGAATGCGTTGGTGCAATTAGGCATTACAGATGATACCTACACTGTAAATGCTGATGGGCTAAGCACTTGGCGCAGTTTTGTGAAATCTTATTTAAATAATGCCACATCATTTTCGCATCATCCTTTGTTGGATGAAATGAAAAATTATTTGGAAAATAAAAAATCAAAAAGCAGTGTTATCAAAAATTTAGAGTGGCTTGGAATTTTTGGCAATGAAAAATTACCTCTTTCAAATGCAACACCAGCGAAGCTTTTACAACATTTGTTGGAACAAAAATGGAAAATGGAATCTACTGATAAAGATATGGTGGTAATGCACCATCAATTTATTTTTCAAAAAAATAAACAGCGAAAAAAAGTTTTTAGCACCTTGGTTTTAAAAGGCGAAAATCAAATTCACACTGCCATGGCTAAAACAGTGGGTTTGCCGCTGGCGATTGGTGCAGTGTTGATGTTGAAAGGAAAAATAAAACAGCATGGTGTTCTGATTCCAACCAACGAAAGCATTTACCAGCCTGTGTTGCAAGAGTTAGAAAAAATGGGAATTGTGTTTAAAGAAGAAATTATGTAGCACTTTTTAAAAACGCCACCATCTGCTCCACAGCTTTTGCTCGATGGCTAATTTTGTTTTTTATTTCTAAACCAATTTCGGCAAAAGTATTTTCAAAACCATCGGCTATAAAAATTGGGTCGTACCCAAATCCACCACTGCCTTGTGTTTTATGTGTAATAGAACCATAAACTCTTCCTTCAAAAATGTGTAATTGATTGTGAAGATACAAAGCAATTACGGTAATGAAATATGCTTTGCGATTGGTTTTGTGTTCTAATTTTTGCAACACTTTTTCAATGTTAGCCGCATCATTTTTTTCTTCGCCAGCGTATCGAGCCGAATACACACCTGGTTCGCCATTCAAAGCTTCAATCACCAAACCCGAATCTTCGGCAAAGCAATTCATCTGAAATCTATCATGAATAAATTTTGCTTTGGCAACGGCATTTTCGGCAATGGTTTCAAATGGTTCAGGAATTTCATCGTTAAAGCCTATATCCGACAGGCTTTTCAGTTCAAACGCCTCTCCTACTT
>CAIQHW010000213.1 GCA_903871715.1 uncultured bacterium | reverse complement strand
GTCACTAACATGCCTAGCTTCAAAAAATAATGAGTAAATTTTTTATTACGCGGCCCATTTTTGCTGCGGTAATTTCAATCATTATTGTCCTAGCTGGTATTGCAGCTGCCCTTAAATTATCTATTGCACAATATCCTCAAATTGCACCACCTACAGTCATAATCACTGCAAGCTATCCAGGCGCAAGTGCCGAAACACTGTCTAAAACAGTAGCAGGTCCTATCGAAGAACAATTAAGTGGTGTTGAAGGGCTTCTTTATTTTAATTCAAGTACAGATTCTAGCGGCACGCTTAACATTACTGCGACTTTCGAAATTGGCACAAATATTGATCAGGCAACTTTCAACGTAAGTAATCGTGTCAATATTGCATCGCCTCGCTTACCTGAAATGGTTAGACGCACAGGTGTCATCGTGCAAAAAAAATCAAATGACATTCTTTTAGTTGTCATGCTCACATCAAAAGACAAACAATTTGATCCGCTTTATTTAAGTAATTACGCAACACTAAATGTTTTAGATGAAATCAAACGAGTAAAAGGTGTCGGCGATGCCAATATATTTGGTGCTCGCGATTACTCAATGCGTATTTGGCTAAAGCCAGATCGCATGGCTCAACTCGGAGTCACTACTTCAGACATTGCAGCAGCCATCCAAAGTCAAAATGCACAATATGCTGCAGGCAAAATTGGTCAAGAACCTTCGGTCACTGATCAACAGCTTGTATACACAGTTAATGCAAAAGGTCGCTTACTCGATCCTAATGAATTTGGAAATATTATCGTAAGAGCAGAAGGGCCCAATGGCATTCTCTATCTTAAAGACATCGCACGAATTGAGTTGGGTGCACAAACCTATGACATTAATACAACACTGAACGGCAAACCTGGTGTAGGTATTCCTATTTTTCTTCAAACGGGTGCCAATGCTCTTGATACAGCTAAAGGTATTAAAGAAAAAATGGCGGAACTTAAAGAACGCTTTCCTAAAGGTATGGATTTTGAAATTCCTTATGACACAAGTAATTTTGTAAAAGCATCCATGAAGGAAGTATTCAAAACGCTTGGCGAAGCGATGCTTCTTGTGGTCATTGTTGTATTTCTATTTTTACAAAATTGGCGCGCTACTTTAATTCCTATTATCGCTGTACCCATATCGCTTATAGGTACCTTTGCAGGTTTATATCTGTTTGGTTTCTCCATAAATACACTGACACTTTTTGCTATGGTCTTGTCTATTGGTATAGTCGTCGATGATGCCATTGTCGTTTTAGAAAATATTGAACGTTTGATGTCGGAAGAAAAACTTTCTCCGATTAAAGCTGCCATTAAATCTATGGAGCAGGTCGCTGCTGCAGTGGTTGCAATTGTATTAGTGTTATGTGCTGTATTTGTACCAGTTGCATTTATGGGTGGTATTGCGGGAGAGCTCTATCGCCAATTTGCAGTAACTGTTGCTATTGCTGTGGTTATATCCGGCATTGTAGCTCTTACACTCACGCCAGCATTATGTGCCATTATTTTAAATCCAAATAATATTCATTCTAAATTTTTTGATCATTTTAATAATGGATTTAATCGTTTGACTCATTTTTATATTAAGGTTGTGAATAGCACACTTCACCATCGTCTTATTGGTGGTATTGTTTTTATTGGTATTGTCATCGCCTCAGTTTTTCTTTTTAAGTTTACACCTACAAGCTTCATACCCTCGGAGGATCAAGGTTATGTAATTACTGCGGTCATGCTTCCTGATGGCGCTACTATTAGTCGCACTTCTAAAACAACGGAGGCTGTTCGATCTGCTATTGCCACAGATCCTGCAAGTACTTTCCAGTTTGCAGTGAATGGTTATGACCTTATTGGTGGTGGTAATAAATCAAATTCAGCCACCATGTTTGTGAGATTAAAAGATTGGGCAGAGCGAAAAAGTTCCGCAGGTGATATTGTCAAAAAACTTTTTGGTATCGGCATGATGCAGCCTGATGGCCTTGCTATTGCATTTAATCCTCCATCTATTCGTGGATTAGGTAGCTCTGGCAGTATGGAAATTTATATTCAAAGCCGTAGCGACACAAATCCGTTACATTTATTTGCAGCAGTTAATTTATTTATAGAAGCACTTAAAAAAGAACCTCGCCTTGCGGGTATTAATACTTTTTTTAGGCCCACAGTACCGCAACTCTTCATTGAGGTAGATGAAGCTAAAGCTATAAGCCTGGGTATTCCTATCTCAAGTATTTATGACACTTTACAAAGCACAATGGGCTCACTTTATGTAAATGACTTTAATAAATCAGGTAGAACGTATCGCGTACAACTTCAAGCAGAGGCTCCTTATCGAATGAAGCCTGATGATCTAGGTAAGGTTTATGTGCGCACAAAAACAGGTGCTATGGTTCCCCTTTCAGCGGTAAGCTCAGTGAATAGTATTGTGGGTGCGGAACAGCTCGAACGTTTCAACGGACTTCTCTCAGCTAAAGTATTAGCGGGTGGTGCGCCGGGAGTAAGTTCAGGCGACACCATTAAGCTTTTTGAAAAAATTGCCAAAGAAAGTTTGCCCGATGGTTATCAAATGGCTTGGACGGGACAAGCTTATCAAGAGAAACGTACAGGTTCTGCAGCATTCTTTGCATTTGGTTTCGCCATTATTATGGTATTCCTGATATTAGCTGCACAATTTGAGACCTGGATTCTTCCTCTTGCGGTGATCATGGCTGTGCCATTCGCCCTCACTGGCGCACTTCTTGCAATCATGATTCGCGGTATGCCAAATGATGTTTATTTTCAGATTGGTTTAATCACCTTAATTGGTCTGGCTGCTAAAAATGCAATTTTAATTGTGGAATTCGCAAGTCAAAAAATGGAAGAGGGTATGCCGATCATGGAAGCCGCTGTTGAAGCAGCTCGATTGAGATTTAGACCTATTGTGATGACATCCATGGCATTCGTTTTTGGTATTGTGCCTCTTGTGGTTGCCACAGGCGCAGGGGCGGCGGCACGGCAATCCATGGGCACTGGCGTATTTGGTGGCATGATCCTAGCCACATTTATTGCAACTATTTTTATCCCACTATTTTTTGTATGGTTAAGTAGGCATCAAAAAGATCGCATTGGTACTTATATCAAAATTGCCGAAGAATTTAAAAATAAATCATGAAAATAATATTTTTAATATTACTAATTTT
>CAIQHW010000212.1 GCA_903871715.1 uncultured bacterium | reverse complement strand
GTGCTATCAAATTCAACTTCACCACTTTTGGCTTCTACAGCATAGTCTAAAATTGATTGCACGTTGAATCTTTTCAATTCATCCACAATTGGTTTCGATTCCTCTAAGCTTTCACCACCACAAAACTGTTCAAAAATTGTTTTTTTGATAAAATATTTTACTGGCAAATGCATATTCAAAGACACTTGAGCTAATGTGGTTCCAATTTTTACAAAAGTTGGATTATTGATAATTCCAAAAAGCCAATTCGCTTTTTTTAAAGAAGCGTTGCTTTTTATTTTAAAAGCAATTTCGGTATTGTCGAATGAAAGCATGAAAATATTTTTAGAAAATTGGGCGCAAAGATAAACCATTTACAACAACTGAAAATGACGAATAAATTGATTTTCGTCATCTACAATTTGAAACTCGAAAGTAGCTTTGTAGCTAATTTTGGATAAATTAAATCATGCTTCACAAAACAAAAGGCATTGTTATTAAAACTACAACATTTAAAGAAACGAGTATTATTGCAAAAATATTTACCGAAAAATTTGGTGTGCAATCTTACATTGTAAATGGTGTGCGCACTGAAAAAAAAACTGGCAAAGCCGCTCTGTTTCAGCCTTTGATGATTTTAGATTTGGTAGTTTATAAACGCGAACATAAAAAATTAGAACGCATTTTAGAAACAAAACCTGCTGTACATTTTCATCAACTGCATTTCGATTTATACAAAAGCAGCGCAGCTTTTTTCATTGCCGAATTGTTGCATAAAAGTTTGCATGAGGAAGAAACCAACGAAATTTTGTTTGATTGGATGCGACAACAATTGATGCAGTTAGATGAAAAACCCAGCATTGATGCGTCTTTCCACCTTCAATTTATGTTGCAGTTGACACAGCACTTAGGATTTTATCCGCAAATAAATTTATCGGATGAAGCCATTTATTTCGATTTGATAAATGGTGTAATGACCGCTGAAGTGCCATCGCACCTGCATTATTTGCAAAACCAAGATGTGCAATTATTTACAGAATTTGTGCAACATGCAAAAGCAAATAACAGAATTCAACGCAAAAGATTGTTGCAAATTTTAAGTGAATATTATATGTTGCACATCACAGGTTTTAGCGCATTAAAATCGCCCGACGTGCTGGAAGAAATTTTCAATTAAATGCTCGAAATAAACTGAATCAAATTTCGTTTAGCCACTGGCAGCAAGGTTTCGCGATATGGAATCGGTTCTTTAAACTCTACCACAAAAGTGGCTGGTGTTGGATTTGCGCTGCGGTTTTGCTCAATCAATTCATAACGAATACGTTCGTAAGTATTGGTAATATTGAGTTTATACGATTTTAAATATTCCGTTTTCACGGCTCTAAATTGTTCCATCGAATTGGTAAAAATCGAAAACTGATATTTATACAACAAGATATGTCGATGAATAAAATCGCTGATTAAAAAATATCCTTCTTCTTTAAAAGAAGGAATTAAACCCAGCGAAAACACGTGCAGCTTGTGTTCTACGCCTTCAAAAATTTCTACACCTTTTTTAATTTCGCTTTCCATTTCGGGTAAAGCGTAATCAATAATTTGCTCCACTTCTTCCATCACTTTTTCAGCTTTTTGTTTTTCAAATTGCAATTGCAAATTTTCCAAATCAATTTCTTTCAATTCCTTAGGAAATTTATCTTCGATGGCTTGCAACTGATGTCGCAAATTGAGCAAATTGCGATGATGTTGAATTAATCCGGCAAATTGCGGATACAATTTTTCATCTTTAAAAAGTGAATCCACATCGCGGAGATAAGCCAGTAGCATGTATTTCTTGTATTCAAAATCAATGGTGCCTTCGGTAATCCAGTTGTTTGATAAAGAGAACATAAGTGGTTTAGTTTGGTGATATACAAGTATACGTAATCGAGCAAAAAAAGTTTTACGGCAAATCACGTAATTGATTAGGTGTAGCTAATTTCGCACCATGTTTTCCGAAAATAAAATTAGAGATGGACTTTTTTGCAGCATCAAATCCATCAGCAATCCACAACAAAATGCTATTTCTTTTTTGAAAAAAAACGAACATGCGGTGTCGCTTACTTGTTTTTTTTCGGCTGATGTGTGTGGCTTGAGTTTCGCTACTGATGAGGCTTCGCACCAAATAGGTGTTACATTTCACCATCATTTTTTAGAACAATTTTCGATGGGCGAAAAAAATATTGCACAGCAATTTCCTGCATTTCAACAACACGAAATTTGTTGCAACACCAAAATGATTTTGCATGAAATGGTGAATTGCAAATTACAAGGCGCTTTCAGAAATATGTTTTTAGAAAGCAAAGCCATTGCTTTATTATTGTGTTTTCAAAAATGCAACACGGCTGAAAACCAATCTGATTGTGCATCCTGTAAGTTTTTAACTAAAGATGTGGAAAAAGAAAAAATTGTAAAAGCCAAAGAAATTATTTTAAAACAACTCCAGCATCCACCAACAATTCCCGAATTATCGTTGCAAATTGGCATCAATCAATGTTATTTAAAAAAAGGGTTTAAAGAATTATTTGGCAGCACTGTTTATGAATTTGTGCAGGAACAGCGTATGTTGCAAGCCAAATTGTTATTATCCACTTCCGATTTTTCGGTATCGCAAGTGGCAGAAAAGATAGGTTTTTCGAGCCTTAGCAGCTTTAGCGCAGCGTTTAAAAAGCACACAGGCGTTTTTCCCAGCGAACTGCAACTGAATTAATTTTCCGCATTTCGTTATTGATTTTCCGTTTTTAGTAACTACATGTTTTCTGCTTTGATAGAATATTGCAACATCAAAACAAACCACATGAATTCAATTTTAAGAACTATACTTTTTTTCAGTTTTTCTATTTTTTCATTTTCATTATTTGCACAAACAGGTGTTGTAAATGGCTCTGTATCTGATTCTTTGGGCAATGCTATTTTATTTGCTCATGTGCAAGTTGAAAACACCAACATAGAAATTAACACCAATGGCGATGGGAAATTTCAATTAAGAAATGTGCCAGTTGGCAATCAAAAAATTGTGGTGCAATTGATAGGCTACGAACCATTTTTGCAAACGATGGAAGTGAAAGTTAATCAAACAATTAATTTGAATTTTATTTTGAAACCATCTTCGCAAATGCTTAAAGCCATAGCCATTACTGGTGTTTCAGCCATTAGCGGCATGGGGCGAATGAATGAAGTGAACGATGGAATTATTTATTCTGGCAAAAAAAGCGAAGTAATTATCTTGGATAGTTTGGCAGCTAACACGGCTCAAAATAATCCTCGACAAGTTTTAGGACGAGTGCCTGGTAGCAATTATTCAGAAACCGAAGGCGGCGGATTTCCAAGCAATGGTATAGGTTTCAGAGGTTTGAATCCTACGCAATCTATTGAAACTAATACTCGACAAAATGGATACAATCTCACAGGCGATTTATATGGTTATCCTGAATCGTACTATCTGCCGCCGTTGGAAGCGGTGGATAGAATTGAGGTAACACGTGGTGCATCATCGTTGCAATTTGGTCCGCAGTTTGGCGGCGTGATAAATTACATTTTGAAAAATGTAAATGCCAACAAACCTTTTGAATTTACAACCCAGCAAACTGGCGGTAGCTATGGGTTTTACAACAGTTTTAATTCGGCTGGAGGCACTTATAAAAAGTGGAATTATTTTGCTTACCTGCAAACAAAAACAAGCATAGGTTGGCGACCAAATTCAGAACTAAAACAAATTTTAGGCTTTGCAAAAGTGGAATACAATGCTACTGAAAAACTGAAATTTGGGTTGGAATATTCTGCCTTACGAAATACAATTCAAATGGCTGGAGGCTTGGATAATGCTCAATTTGCAACCGATGCCAATCAATCAGTTCGAGCAAGAAATTGGTTAAGTTCGCCATGGAATATTTTGGCTTTTACTTCTTCTTATAAAATTTCCAACAACACTTTACTCACTTTTAAATCGGCGTTGAATATGAGCCAAAGAAATTTGGTTTGGCGCAATGAAGATGGCGGAATTCAAACGCCTGACAGCATTGACCCAACCACCAATCATTATGTGCCACGAGAGGTGGAGCATGAAGGATTTAGAAGTTTGACCAACGAATTGCGATTGCTCACTAACTATAAAATTGGAAAATTGAATCAAACTTTAGCCGTAGGCATGCGCTATTTTAATGGCTACATGAAACGACAAGAAGGCGGACCAGGCTCAACTGCAAGCGATTTTGATTTGAATTTGTATGGCGGCAATTATGAAAATGATTTAGATTTTCACACTTCTAATTTGGCTTTCTTTTTTGAAAATACTTTTAGAATTACAAAACGATTTTCAGTTACGCCAGGCTTTCGTTATGAATATTTGCATTCGGCTGCAAAGGGCTATATTACTGATGATGACAGCGGTGTGATAGTAAATATCGACCGTTCAAAAAATAGACATATTGCTTTGGCTGGCATTGGTTTGCAATACAAAACCACCGCCACTACAAATGTGTATGGCAACATTTCGCAAGCCTATCGCCCAACGGATTACAGCAATCAAACGCCGATTGGTGTGTCATCAAAAATTGACCCAAATTTAAAAGATGCAAGTGGCTACAATGCTGATTTAGGTTGGAGAGGGACGGTGAAAAATTATTTGAATTTTGATGTGGGTGCATTTTATTTGGCTTATAATAATCACATTGGCATTGAAACTTTAACCGATGCCAGCAGCAATCCTTACACTTACAGAACCAACGTGGCAAACAGTGTTCATCAAGGTTTGGAGACTTATGTAGAAATAAATTTGATGAAAATTTTTACACGACATTCAAAAATTGGTGAGTTGAGTTTCTTCAATTCTTTTGCTTACATCAACGCAAAATATGTGAGTGGACCATTCAAAAATAATTGGGTTGAATTTGCTCCCAACACCATTAATCGATTAGGAATTTCTTATGCTTACAAAAATATTTCCACCACATTTTTAATGAGCAATACTTCCAAATCCTTTGCTGATGCGAACAATACGGTTTATAGTGAGGATGCCACAGTTGGTGTAATTCCTGCGTATCAAATTTTAGATTGGTCGGCGGCTATAAAAATCAAAAATTACAACATCAAATTTGGCATCAATAATTTAGCCGATAAAAAATATTTCACTTTGCGAACGGATGAATATCCAGGGCCAGGCATAATTCCTTCCATTGCTCGAACTTGGTATACGGGTTTTGGGGCGAAGTTTTAACATAAAAAAAGCGAATCAATTCTGATTCGCTTTTTTTCAAAATGGTAATGTTTTAATCAGCTTGCAAAATATAAATTGATGCAAATGATTCGTTGGCAATTAAGCCAATTTTACATTTACTGCATTTAAACCTCTTTTACCTTCTTGCACATCAAATACAACGTTGTCGCCTTCATTGATTGTGTCTTTCAAACCCGATACATGTACAAATAATTCTTGTCCATCATCAGTTTTGATAAATCCGAAACCTTTTTCGGTGTTAAAGAATTTTACTGTTCCTTTTTTCATTTGTTTGTTTTGATTTGTTTGTTGTTAAAATATTAAAGAACGAATTTCATTCTGTAACATTAGCAAAAATTGCTTGCCTCAAAGGTAAAGTTATTAATTGAGATAAATGTGAAATTTACATTAAAACTAAAAACGGCTACCAATCATTGATTAGCAGCCGTTTTTTAGCATTGTGACTTTTTCATTTAATCTACATTATCGTGCAGAAAAGGATTTTTCTTCAATTCAAAATCACCATTTGAATTGGGGCGCATCGAATATTCGCTCACATTATTCTCGGATGAATGTGGTGTTTGTTCCAACTCCATTCCTTTTTCTTGAAAACTTGTTTTGTGTTGATTAAATTGATAACTCAAATTTTTCAAACTGCGTTTTCGCAACTCTCTATCTTCATTTGCTTTGCGAATTTTTTCCAACTCCAATGCAGCTTCTTCGCTGATGACAGGTCTATTGCTGGTTGAAAAAGCATCAATAAAATTGCTTTTTGAATTCAATTCAAATTCAACATTGTTAAATTTTATCGGTTCTTTATTTTCTTCTTCCTGTTCATGCGCAGCTTCTGAAGCTGCTTCCGACGAAGGATTTGAAGGTTCTGAAAAATCTAAAAATAAATTGGGAGTTGTAGAAAACATGGCTTCGTGTTGATTCTCTATATCGTGTTGTGAAGTTTTATTTTCAAAATTCAAATCAACAATGTTGGATGGCGATGATAATGGCAAATGATGTTCCAACACCATCGATTGCATATTTGCCGAAGGTTGATTGATTCTGTTTTCCAACATTTTTACTCTGCTTTCACCATTCGCAAACCCAGCAGCAATAACGGTTACACTAATTTTATCAGCCAGTGTTTCATCAAACACATGTCCTTGTTTAATGGTGGTTTCTTCGCCCGAACGGTCATACATGAACATCATGATTTCGTTCATTTCATCCAACTTAATTTTTTCTTTGCCGTAAGTAACATTCACCAAAATAAATTGTGCGCCACGAATGTCGCGGTCATACAATAATTTCGATTCCAATGCTTGTTCGGCAGCTCTCAAAGCTCGGTCTTTTCCTTCAGCAGTTGAGTTGCCAATAATAGCTACACCACTATCTTTCAAGGCTGTGCGCACATCTTCAAAATCAACATTTTTTGTTCCCACGGTGGTGATGCTATCAGCAATACTTTTTGCAGCCGTAGCCAACACATCATCAGCTTTTGCAAAGGCATCATCAATATCCATATCGCCATAAACTTCTCTTAAAGTTTCGTTGGAAATTACAATGATGGAGTCAATATGTTGCTTCAATTCTTCAATTCCGTCTATCGCTTTTTTTCGAGTTTTGGGTCCTTCAAAATCAAACGGTGTAGTAACAATGCCCACTGTTAAAATTCCCATTTCTTTTGCAGCTTGCGCAATCACAGGCGCAGCGCCAGTTCCAGTACCTCCACCCATTCCGCAAGTGATAAAAACCATTTTAGTATTAATACCCAACAATTCTTTGATGATTGGCAAACTCTCTTCGGCAGCGGCTTTGCCACGTTGAGGATTAGTGCCAGCACCCAAACCTTCAGTTAAATTTTCGCCTAATTGAATTTTGTTCAACACTGGGCTGCCATCCAAACTTTGTTTATCGGTATTGGCTACAACCAAGTCTACATCTTTAATTCCAAGACGAAACATGTGGTTTACAGCGTTTGTTCCACCACCGCCAACGCCGATAACTTTTATTTTCGAGCTGCGGTTTTTGGGCATGTTAAATTCGAGCATACTTATGGTTTAATGTTTTTTGGTAAAATGATTTTATAAATTAGTGTCTTCTTCGCCTTCAAAAACTTTTTTGGTAGTGTTTAAAATACTTTCCCAAAATTTCATTCCCTTTTTAGGCTCCACTTTTGTTTCTTGAATGGGTTCTAAAATGTGTACTACTTTTTCTTCGGCATCAATTTTTTCTTGTTGCAATTGTGCATCAGCAAACAATAAATTTTTGTTACTGACCACTCTATCTGGGTCTTCAAATCCTTTTTTTATCAACCCAATTCCTGTAGAGTAAGAAGGGTTTTTAAATACCTCTAAATCACTGTTGGCAATGTATTCGAGTGGATAACCAATTCTAGTTCCAATGCCCAAATGATATTCAAACAACTGTTTTAAATGTTTCAATTGCGCACCACCACCTGTTAAAACAATGCCAGCAATTAATTTTTTATGGTCGAATCCCGAGTTGATAATTTGCGATTTTACCGAGCCAATAATATCTTCCATTCGAGCTTGAATAATCAGCGATAAATTGTACAACGAAATTTCACTTGCCTCTTTCCATTTCATGCCTTTGATAGTTACATTTTGATTTCTATCCACACTGCCTGCCATGGCGCAACCAAAATTTAATTTCAACATTTCGGCATGTTTGGTCATGACACCCAAACCCTCTTTTATATCTTCGGTTACAATGTTGCCACCATAGCCAAACACGCCAGTATGACGGATTATACCATCTTTAAAAATAGCCACATCAGTTGTGCCACCACCAATATCAACCAACGCTACACCTGCATCCATTTCTTCTTCGCTCAACACCGAAGCCGATGAAGCCAGCGGTTCTAAAGTGATGCCAGCATAAATTAATCCTGCATCTTCCACACATCTTTTCAAAACTTTTACGGCATTTACTTTTGCAGTAATCACATGAAAACTGGCTGCCAGCCTTGTTCCTATAATACCTCGTGGGTCTCTGATGCCACGAGAATTATCTACATTAAATTCTTGTGGAAGCACATTAATAATTTGTTCGCCAGGGTCTACTTGCAACTTAAACATGTCATCAATCAAGCGTTGCACATCCTGCGTTTTAATGGTTTCATCCATATTTTGACGAGTGATGATGCCCGTGTGTTGCGAACTTTTAATGTGCTGTCCAGCAATGCCCACATACACCGATTTTATTTTCACACCCGATTTGCCTTCGGCTTCGTCTACCGCTTTTCGTATGGCATTCACGGTTTGTTCTACATTCACAACACCTTCATTTTTATCTACACCAACCGAATCGGCTCTACCCATTCCCAAAATTTCAATTTTGTTGTTTTCATTTCTTTTGCCCACAATGGCGCAAATTTTTGTGGTGCCAATATCAAGCCCAACAATAATTTCGTTCGTGTTATCAATCATGATTTTATTATTTTTGATGAATAGTTTTTCATTGATTTCTTACTGCTACAATCTGATTTTTAAATCGCACATCAATCGTTTTATACTTGCTCCAGCCCACTTTGTTCAACCCCTCTTTATAAAATATTTTCAATCTCTCAAATTTTTCTTGCAAATCGTTTGCATCGCCAAACTCAATCACGTGGCTGCCTGCCAGCGGATACAATTCTAACTCATCATTTTCTTTCACATTAATTTGTACAATTTGCGCTTTCAAAAAATCATCAGCGTTGATAAATCGAACCAATTTTACCAAATCAAATCGCTTGCCTTGTTCTGGATGGGAGTAATTAAAATCAGCGTTTGCTAACTTTCCAGAAACAATTATTTCACGTGCCGTAAATTTAGAACTCAACATCATCGGCACTCCTTTTTCATCGACATAAAATGAAACGCCGTTTTTGTTAATTATCCTCATTAATGGACAACGCTGGCGCACTTCAATTTCTATTTCGCCATTTCTATTTGAAAAAACTTCGGCGTTGGCAATCCAAGGATTGGTTTCAAAGGCCTGCTCCAACTGCATCCAGCCAATGTTGTTTATTCTTTTATGAAATAAAGTATCGTATCCTTTTGCTTTTATGATTTTGTTCAAATCATTTGCACTCACAAAAAATTTGTTTTCGCTTTCATCAATTTTGAAATTGATTTTTGAGCTCTCTAATTTTTTTCTTTCCACTACCGAAAATGCCCACAACGTGCAAAAGCCCATTAACAGTGCC
>CAIQHW010000211.1 GCA_903871715.1 uncultured bacterium | reverse complement strand
AGCCGTATTGCGTATAGTAATGGGGATATTGATGTTAATTCGTGGTGCCGATAAATTGTTGCATTTTGCTGCCCATAAAGCTACATTTATCAGTTTTTTGGGTTTCAGCCCTGCTATTACATTGGGTGTGGTAGCGTTTGTTGAATTTTGTTGTGCTGCTTTGTTAATATTGGGTGCGGCTACTAGAATAGTAGTAATACCTTTGATAATAACTATGGAAGTAGCTTTAGTAATGATACACCATGGTAATATATTGGGCGATGGGCAATCGGCTTTTATGTTTTTAACTGCTTTTTCTGCCTTGTTTTTTATGGGTAGTGGCAAGTTTAGCATCGATTATTTGCTATTTCCACCTGCTGCTACCATCACTTTAGATGCAGCTATACTCCAAAACAAACGAACCGACCGCAGCGATTTGTTTGAAGTAGGTGGCGAAGGATAAGCTTGCTATTATCCATCATTAGCCACTATGGCTTATTCTAAAACGCCTGCAATAAACTCACTAATTAATTGATTAAACACCACAGGTTGCTCTATATTGGATAGATGCGCTGCTGCATCTATAGGGAGCATTGCCGAGCTAAGCAGATGGCTATGTAAATATTCGGCTTGCTCCATAGGTGTTATCGTATCTTCTTTGCCACACAATATGAGCACGGGCATAAGCAGCACGTTTAAGGCTAAACAAGTATCTAACCTGTTGGCTAATGCATTTAAACCAGCCACTATGGTGGTGGGCGATGTAGATAATATCAGGTCTTTTACTTGAGCAACTATAAGTGGTTGCTGTTCTATGGTAGTAGCCGATAATAGCTTTGGAATAGAATTGGTAGCATAATCAAATAAGCCACCTGTTTCTATTTGTGTCATCGCTTTATATCTATTGGCTTTGGTGTCGGCACTATCGGCTATACATTGGGTATCAGCCAATATCAAAGCCATAAACCGATTGGGAAATCGTGTAGCAGCATTTAAAATGATATAGCCACCCATAGACAATCCAATCACAATGGCTTGTTCGATAGCTAATTTATCCATCAACAGTATTAAATCGTTGGCGTAAAGCTGCATACTGTGTTGGTTTTCGCCAAAAGTTGAGTTGCCATAGCCTCGAATATCGTAGGTAATTACCCGATATGGTTTGCTTAATGCAGCTACTTGTGCCTTCCACATCGTTTGGTTAAATGGAAAACCATGCACCAATATAATGGGCACAGCACCTGTGCCACTATCGGTATAATCTATTTCTACTTCGTTAATAATTAGTTTCATTCCGATTTTATTTTTATATGATTACTGATGATAAGCTGCATCTACTTTTGCAATAACCATGGTTATGGTAATGAGCGCAAATAAAAATACAACAATTAACATTCTATTAAGGTTCATAGGGATAGTTATTATACCTAACTTTGTGGATAATTTAGTTTTGCACTAAGTGATACTCGTATCTATCCGAGCCATCCATGTAGTAGTACCAAAATTGCTTTTCTTCGAGCTTTAAAATAATTAAAGTGTGCGATATTTGATTGCTAACACCTACTAAATTGATATTAGCATCGTGGTTAGCAAAGCCCCAAGTGCCTGTGCCTGTAATAATGCCCCATTGATAGCTATAGTTGCCATCCTTTGTATATGTTTCGGTATAGCCACTCATCAAGCTGGTATTATCAGTACTATTTTTCTTAAAGTTATCAATACGCCAAGTGTTGGCTACTCGTTCGGTACGGCTGCGAAAGCTAATCAGCATCTTTATCATCTTTTTCTATGCTTAACTAATCCTAAATAATTAATAATTTTCTTCTTGCGCCTCTTTTTTAGCCATTAACTGGTGCCATATATTTTCAGCAAACGATTTTATGGTTGCTGTGTTTTTAGATACAACATTAGCCACCCCAAATTCTAAAAAAGCACCCAATACTTTTCTAATAGGGTTTTTTGAATCGCCAATCAATACCTCTTTTGAAAAATAACCTGCCACCAATCCCATTGAAGCGTTGATTAAATTATCTTTCAAGTTGGGCAAAGTAGCTGCATTTTTTAGCGTTGTTTTTAAAACTTGCAGTGGTTGCATACTTTCATAAGCCGCTATGGCTTCTTCTTTCAAAGCATGTATAGCTTTTGTTTGCGCTGTTTCTGCTTCGGCAATAGCCGCTTGTAAATGGGCAATGGTAGTGATGTTTTGCATAGTGGTTTATTTCAAAGCTTGTTTAATTATCCAACTATTTATGCATCGCTTAGTAATAGGATGCAGCCAATACATTAGCAATGCAGCCATGGCATTAGCACCAGCCATCACAAAAAAGCCTTCATAGGCTTTTCCTAACCAGTCGCCCAGCCAAAGCGCAAAAGCCACATCTAACAATAGCATGGCTATCACCAATACATGTATCAACATTGCCGAAGCCATAGCTTGCGCAGCTATGGCAGCAGTTTTGTTTACAGCTTTTAGTTTAATTAATTCGCAGCTGGTTTTACCCAAAGCTTCTATTTTAGCAAATAGCGGTTCTACGATGTTTTCGGTGGTGTTCATTATTAATAGTGTAGTTGTTTCATATATATAACAACGCTACATAGCCAAAGCTAAGCTATGTGCTATGTAAAGTGTTGTTATTTTTTGTAAAAAGATAATAATTGCTGCAAAATTGGTATCAACTACTACTTCATTTTTGCATGCTCTAATTTAGCCGTGCCATCTTGCATCATAGCCGAAGCTCTATCGGTTAAAGATTCTGCCTCCAACTTAATTTCATCTAAAAAATTGTTGAATTTTTCTTTCATTTCGTTCGTTAAATCATCTTTTTTATTCGATAATTTTTTACGAGTTTCGCTTCCTTTTGCTGGTGCAAATAAAATGCCCAACATGCCGCCCACAGCAGCTCCTAATACTAATGCGCCAAGCAATTGCCCAGCATTGTTTGTTCTTTGTTCCATGATTATTGATTGTTTAAATTGTTTACTTGGTTATGAATTAGTCATAAGTTGTAAGTGGTTAGTATTAAGCAAATACAAGCCTTGTTATTTACTCTACTGTTGTATTGATTAATAACTTATGACTGACGACTTTCGACTGTTTTTTTTAAACTACTTACAGCAAAATAATGAGCAACACTACAATTAAAATCACTGCACCGCCCGATAAATAAATGCCACCATTGATGCTTCTTAATTGGCGATGAATTGATTTTACTTCCATGCGTAATTCTTTTTTATCACAAGCATCTAATGTAGATTTATCCATGTGGCTAATTTCATCTAACCGCAGCAACAATGATTTTGCTTTAGCATTTTGTGCTTCGGTTAAAACTATTGGTGTATTTGGCGTTGAAGCCCTTACATAGCTTGGTTGAAAAGTAATCAGCACACAGGCTGTAACTAAAAACACGATTGTTTTTTTCATGATTATTTTGTTTTTGTTTAAAAGATATCAGAAGTTGATGTAACTAAAAACTCAACACTCAAAATTCATCACTCATCAAAGTTTTTGCCCTTGAATAATTCGTAACACCACTGCAATTAATGCTATCACCAAAAGAATGTGAATTAAGCCGCCCACATTATATCCAATAAAGCCAATTGCCCAACCAATCACTAAAATCACTGCCAATGCATAAAGTATGTTTCCCATTATTTGGTGTTAGATGTTGATGAATTATTTTCAATTTTTGTTTTGTCTGAATGCACGTCAATGCCCGTTGTATCAGGGTTTGGCTCACTGGCTGGTTTATCAAATTTGCTTTCTTGTTTCGATTTATCTGTGCTATTTCGTTGCGATAAATCCGAGTTGGTATCTGTTCCAGTTTTATCAGCATCATTATCCAAGCTGGTTTTATCAGCATTGTTGGTGGTAGGTTTCAAAGCAATGTGTTTTCTGTTTTTGTTTTTCATGATAAAGTCCTTCTGTTTATAAAGCAAATGTTTTTTTATCTGCATTTTTTAATTCCATAGTATCATCTCGTAGCCCTTTATTAACCAGTTCTATTTCGCAAGTGATATAAATTTCATCACTTACCATCACGCCACCAGTTTCAGTGGCAGCATTCCAAACCAAACCCCAATCACTTCTTTTAATCATGCCTGTAACAGTGAATCCAGCTTTTTCAATTCCTTGATAATCTTTAGCAATGCCTCCAAATTGAATATTGAGTTTGATGTTTTTAGTGATACCTTTCATCGTTAAATCGCCCCATAATTCATGATTATCTTCGGGCAACATTTTGCCAATGGTGTTAGCAGTAAAAGTGATTTGCTTATGATTGCGCACATCAAAAAAGTCTTCACTTTTTAAATGCGTATCTCTTTGTTCATCACCAGTTGAAATAGATGCCGCATCAATCCATAAATCAATATCGGCTGTTAAAAAATCATTGCCAACCGTATAAATGCTAGCGTCAAAAGTTTTGAATTTACCTTTCACATGCGCTATCATTAAGTGGCGCACTTTAAATTCAATATCGCTGTGAGCTTGGTCTATCGACCATTTTGTTTCTTGTGTCATGTTGTTTGTTTTTAGTTTATAGTAAAAATTAGCTTAAATATCTTCTCAAAATCCAAGCAGTTGATTCATGTTCTTGCAAAAGACCTGTCATAAAATCAGTAGTACCAGCATCTTTATTTTTTTCGCTGAAGTCATCAATGTCTTTTCTCAACAACAAAACAACAGCTTCATGGTCGCTTAATAATTCTTTCAACATTTCTTTTTGCGAAGGATATTTATCAGGCGATTCTTTCAATCGGGTAAGTTGTGCATATTCTTTCATGGTGCCAATTGTTTTTCCACCCAGCTTGCTAATCCGCTCTGCTACTGCATCTACGGTTTCTTCCAGTTCAGTGTACTGTGTTTGAAAAAGTTTATGCAACTCCATAAAACTTTCGCCACAAACGTTCCAATGAAATTTTCTTGTCTTGATATACAGCGTCATTTCATCTGATAAAATGGTGGAAAGAATTTGAACGCTTTTGGTTAAATCTTTTTCGTGTATGCCAATTTTTGGTGTCATAATTATTGTTTGTTGTTTTAGTTTAGTTGGTTAAAAATAGTTTGAGGTTGATTGTTATAAAACCTATATCCCAAGCTGGCTTGTAGCCATACGTTTTTATATTGTGGCGATGAATTATGGTTTGATGAACTGTTGTTAGTGGCATCCCAACCACTTCGTACACCAAAAATGAAGTGTTGAAAATTGAGGTCGAATCCAAAAACGTAACCCAAATAATTTTTGTTGAGCGAATTATTTTCAAACGCATTTAATTGTTCTACGCTTAAATTGCTGTTAGTGAATTTGTCTTTTTGTTTCAATAAAAATGAATATTCAGGACCTGTGCAAAGTGTAAAAAACTGACTCAATTTAAATTGAAACAATAGCGGAACATCAATAAAATCAGTAGTTCTACGCAATTGAAATGAATTGTCAGCCATGTTTCCAACTGTTTGAAATCCTTTTTGAGAAAATAAAATTTCAGGTTCTATGCCAATGTTTTCATCTATAGGCATGGCTAAAAATAGTCCACCCACTCTGCCAAATTTTGCGCTACTACTAAAATCATCGCCCTTTGTATCGAAGATGTTGGATGCGTTTTCACCCAATTTAAAACCCAGCATCCATCTATCTCTTACGTCGGTTTTATTTTCTTGAGGCATTCCCAAATAATTTTCCTGTGAAAAACTTTTTGTTGCAAATGCAGCAATGATGAAGAGATGAAGAATTATTTTTTTCACGGCAACTGTTTTTAAGAAAGATTATTGATTGTAAAAACGATAGCCTACTGTAGCTTGAAACCACACATTTTTGTATCGAGGTGTAGTAGAAGTGCCATCGCCATTGTTGTTTTGCAAATCCCAACCTACTCGAGTGCTTACTATCAAATGTTGCATCGTAAAATCAATGCCGCCTGTGAAACACAATATATTCTTGCGCAAATTATCATTTCCAAACTGTTGTTCTTGCGCAATAGATGTAGTGGCGTTAGCAAACACATCGTTTTGTTTCAACAAATACGAAAATTGCGGACCAGCATTTATCGAAATAAAATCGGTAGGTTTAAATGAAAACAGAACTGGAATATCAATATAATTTGTAGTTCGCGTAAAATTATACGAAGCTCCCAAAATGTTGCCTGTGGCTTGAAACCCTTTTTGAGAAAATAAAATTTCGGGTTGTAAGCCTATCCATTTTCCAATCGGAATTGCCAAAAATCCACCTGCTGCTAAACCAAATTTTGCATTGGTTTTAAAGTTATCACCTTGTGCATCATACACATTCGAGTAGTTGATGCCTCCTTTTATGCCAAATAAAAATCTGTCTCTAAAATCTGTTCTGTTTTCTTGCACCACTGTTGGTGTGGGTGCTACAACACTTTGTGCTTGAATAAAGGTGGTTGTAAAAATTGCCATCATTATTGTTGAAAGTATTTTTTTCATAATACTATTGTTAAAATATTTTTGAAATTGAATTGAGTTTTTTAAACCAATAAATAGTTTTATAAAAATAGGACTTAACTTACTTACCATTGCCCACAGTAAGGCTTTTGAAGTCATCGCCTAATTTATCCATGTCGTGATTAAACTCGGCTTTAAATTTTTCCCACTGGTCTTTTCCATCAGCTTTGTAATCATCCAATTTCTTTTTCATGTCGCTATTTTTTTGTTGCAAAGCATCAATTTTCTTTTTGTAGTTAGCTTTTGCTTCTACTTTTTCGTGGGCAATTCGAGCGTTAAAATCAGCGATGCTTTTGTTATTGGCATCAATTTTTTCGGCTGTAGCTTTTCTATAACTTTCCATGTCGATTAAATAATCTTGGTTGGCTTTGTCCAAATCTTTATTCGCTTGGCGAACATTATTTTGTGCATCTTCTACCTTTTCGCTGGGGGTGTTGCAACTAATAGAAATTATTGCGGCACTTGTCATTCCAAAGCATAGCGCAATGGCTAAAATTGTTTTTTTCATGTTGATTAGATTTTGTGTGTAATAGAATTATTACGGTGCAAAGATGAGGGTTGCACAAGGCTTCGGCGTTACACAACTTTTATTAAAAGTTGTATGATTCACACATTTAGCAAAGAAAATTGCTTTTTAATATGCATCTACCTATTAGTTATCTAAATGATTTCAAAAGAAATCTCCCCCCTTTAAATAAAAAAGCCTCAAAATTCTTAATCGAATTTCGAGGCTTTCCAATATTGTTTTTCAAAAATTAATACCCAAAAATATCATCCAATTTCAACTCGGTTACTTTACCAATTTTCTCTAAATCAGTTTTGTTTACTTTTTTTGAAGAAGCTAAAACGCAGTAACTATATGCTTTTCCTTTGATGTTGCTATCGAAAAATTTTGAAACGTCAGTAGTTGTCATGGAAGATAATTTTTCGTAAGCATCTTTTCTGATGTCATAATTCAAACCCAATTTCATGTTGTTTTGCAAATTGAATAACAAAGCAGTTCGTGTAATTCTTTCGCTTTGAATTTGATTTTTAATGGCATCTTTTGCTAATTGCAAATTCTTATCTGACGATGGTAAATCGGTCAATAATTCATTCATTCCCTTGGTAGCTTCATTAAATTTATCAGCCTGTGTTCCTACATAAGCAGTCATATAAAACGGGTCTTCCTTTTTGCTGGGCGCATTATATCGTGCGTTGGTAGAATAAGCAAGCGCTTTAGATTCGCGGATAGTTTGAAACACAATTCCACTCATCGAGCCACCAAAATATTCGTTGAATAATCGCACATCAGGATATTGCGCTGCGTTCCAATTTTCGCCTTTATGTGTCCACATAATTTCAGCTTGTACCATCGGATAATCAACAAAATAAACTTCATTTTCTTTCATTTCTTTTCTTGCAAAATCAGTTACAGCAGGCACTTCTTGCGGTTGTGCTGCGGTTTGATGTAATTGATTGATGATACCTGTAACATCAGCTATATCAGCTGGCCCATAATAATAAATACGATGTTTGAAATTTTTCAGGTTGTGAATTTTCGCTACCAAATCATCAGCTTTTAATGCTTTCAATTCTTCATTTTTCAAAATAAAAGTAGAAGGATTTGTTGCACCATAATTGGCATAATCCATCAATCGTTGGCGAATCACATTTTTGTTTTTCTTCGCATCGCCACGTTCTTTTATGATATTATCAACCAGCTTAGAAAGCGCATCAGCATTAGGTTTGCAATTGTTCAACACATTTTCAAACAAACCAATGGCTTGTTGCATTTTTTCTTGCGGACCATTAATACTCACAAACATATTGTCTCTGCCCACATTCACATCAAACTTGCAACCGATTTTATACATCTCTTTGCTGATGTCTTCCGAACTCATTTTTTCAGTCCCTAAATAGTCAAAGTAATTGCTCATCAAGCTCAAAGTCTTATCTGTCAAGCTTCCCATGTCAAAAGCATAAAACAAACTGAACAAAGTGTTTTCATGATTCGGCACATACCAAATTGGTAAACCAGTTTTTGTTTTATCGAAAATGATGGCTTTGTTGTAATCAACAAACACTGGCTGAATATCTTCTACTTTCGTGTTGATGATACGTTTCAAAAAATCTGATTGGTCTTCACGATTTACCGAAACTGGCGTGATTGCTGGTTTTACCACCTTCTTTGTAGTTTTATCTTCACCGGTTTTTTTGTAAACAACGGTGTAATCATTGGTGAAATTTTGTTTCACAAAGTCCATCACATTTTGTTTGGTGAATTTGCTCATCACATCAAATCGGTGCATATAAGCATTGTAATCCATGTTGTGTACAAATGTATTCATGATGCCGTAAGCCCTGCCACCATTGCTTTCCATCGAACGCATTTCTTGCACTTTCATATTCGTAACGCCAGCCGCAATCATGCTTTCATCAAAATTTCCTGATTTTAATTTTTCGATTTCATCCAACAAAAGTTTTTTGCAATCCTCCAAACTCTGCCCCTGCATGGCTTTTGCTGATAATTGAAATACATCGTAATCGGAATTATTATCAACACCAGTATTTGCACCCAACACTTTTTGTTGTTTCACCAAATCCAAATCAATCAATCCCGATGCACCATTAGTCAATAAATTATCTACCATGGTTTGCATTAAATAATCGTTGCTGTTACTGCCTTTCATTCTAAAACCAATCACTACTTCTTCGGCATCTGGTCCGTAAACTGTTAATTCATCGGGGCTTGAGCGTTTTGTTTCAGGTTCAAATGTGTATGGCGCAACTGGTTTTGAAGCCATGTAACCAAAATGTTGTTTAATCAATTCTACTGTTTTATCAGGGTCAACATCGCCACTGATAATGATTGCCATATTGTTAGGCACATAATGCTCGTTGTAATATTTTTTGATAGCTGTAATTGATGGCGATTTCAAATGTTCAATTGTTCCAATCGTAGTTTGTGTTCCATAGCTATGATGCTTGAAAAGGCTTGCCATCAAAGCTTCTTCCACTTTTCTGCCATCATTATCTAATGTACGATTTTTTTCTTCGTACACTGCTTCCAACTCTGTGTGAAACAAACGCAATTGCGGATTGCGAAATCTTTCGGCTTCAATGTTCACCCATTTTTCCATTTGGTTTACCGGAATATCATTCACATAAACTGTCATATCGGTTGACGTGAAAGCGTTGGTGCCCTTGGCTCCCAGGTTGCTCACCATTTTATCATATTCGTTGGCAATTGCCCATTTTGCTGCTAATCCACTCACACTATCAATCACATGATAAATAGCTTTTCGTTTGTCATCATTTTTTTCAGCACCATATTGTTCATACAGATTTTCAATTTCATCCAACAACGGTTTTTCTTTTGAAAAATCTTTCGAACCATATTGGTCGGTGCCTTTAAACATCATGTGTTCAAGATAATGCGCCAAACCTGTGTGGTCAGCTGGGTCGTTTTTGCTGCCCGTTTTTACCGCAATCATGGTTTGACAACGTGGCTCGTTTTTATTTACTGTAATCCAGATTTGCAAACCATTTGGCAACGTGTATTTACGGGTATGTAAAGGATCGCCAGAAAAAGTTTGCATTTCAACATTGCCTGTTTTCACATCGCTGCCCACACTTAGTCTTTCAGGACTTTTCTGAATTTTGCTTTGCATTTGTGGGCTCATTGGCTGCGCACCATAATTTTTTACAAGTTGAGATGGTCTTTGAGCTGTAGCTGCAAACCCAAGCAGTATCAATGTTCCGAAGATTAGCTGTTTCATGTTGAATTGGTTTTTATTTTTTTGATGAACTACAAAGAAAATAAAACACCGCCTATTATGATAGCAATAATTACTTTTGACAACAGTATTTTTGTTAATTATTTTCGATGCAAAAACAATACGGACTTATTGGTTTTCCACTTTCACATTCTTTTTCAAAAAAATATTTTGAAGAAAAGTTCAAAAAGGATAAAATGCGAAGTTGTGTGTATAAAAACTTTGAAATAGAACACATTTCTTCATTCCCAAAACTTATTTTGGAACAGAAAAATTTGAGAGGTTTAAATGTTACTGCACCTTATAAACAAACAGTAATAGCTTATTTGGATGAATTGGATGCCACTGCTAAAAAAATAAATGCGGTAAATTGCATCAAAATTTTAAGCGACCGAACCATTGGTTTTAACACTGATGTTGTTGGTTTTGAAAAAACATTTTTGCCGCTGGTAAAGCCACATCACGCTAAAGCGTTGATATTGGGAAATGGCGGCGCAACTAAAGCTGTTGAGTTTGTGTTGCAAAAAATCGGCATTCAATATTTGATTGTAAGCCGAAATCCAACCATCAATCAATTGCATTATTCGGACTTAAATGCCTTTATCAAAAAGGATTTTAAAGTTATTATTAATTGCACGCCTGTGGGCATGTTTCCTTATGAAAATGAATGTGTGTCGATTGATTTCGATTTTATTTCATCACAACATTTGTGTTACGATTTAATTTACAATCCTGCCGAAACTTTGTTTCTAAAAAATGCAAAAGCTAAGAATGCAATTGTTCAAAATGGGCTACCAATGCTCATTGCACAAGCAGAAGCGGCTTGGCAAATTTGGAATAGTTGATGAGTTGCTATATTGCTCAAAGCGTATCTTCTATTATTGCTCTTACACAAATGCCTGACTTAGAACACTGCCAGGCAACATGCCGCTGGGTATTAAGGTATCGAAACCTAAAATGTGAGCAATGGTGGGCACTATATCGATACTTTCGCCCACTGGACTGGCGGTATTGCCAAAGGTTATGTTTTGTTTTACCACACCACTTGGTCCTACAATAAGCCCAAACATTCGGGTGCTGTTTTGGTCGTTGGTATGGTCGAATGCTCGTAAACCATTGGCATCGTAAATGGCGTTGGGTTGCAGGTTGCGCCCATGTTCGGGCATGCAAATCATAATGGTATCGTTCATTAAACCAGGTGTGCTTTGTATTTTATTCCACAACCAACCTACGCCGTAATCGGCTTTGTGTAGATAATGCAAATAGTTGGTAAAATCGCTGTGGCAAATATCTAAGTTGAACGTGTTAACCACCAACAACTCGGGTTGAAACGCATTCATCACTTCCCAACCATAAGCCAAGTTGGTTAAATCGCCTGTGAGGTCGGCAGTGGTAGCACTGGCAGGCAATGGAAACTGAATTTGGTTGTTTTGTGTTTTGGTAATGATGCTGGCAATAAAATTTTTGATTTGCTCTTTATCGGCTGCGCTGTTTTGAATGCCCGGCAATGCCGATGCAGCTTGATGAAAGCTATTATTCAAAAAGCCTTTCATGGTGGCAATGCGGTTTACATCATCGGGTTGATAGGCTACATAATTTTGCAAATAGCTGCCATAGGTTTGAAACACCGATGATGGATTGAGGTAATTAGCCCCATATTGCGCCCCATACAAGGGGTGCTGACTGTAATTTAAAGCAGGATATGGTCCCAAGCCTTCGCTAATCCACCAACAGTTGAGCGCACTTTTGGCTGGGTTGGTATGTTTGCGATAATATTCGAACAGTGTGGGCATATCGGGGTTGATATTCAGATTCAAGCCTTGTGTGGTGTAATTGCCCGTCATGGCGGCGGTGTGTCCGTTGAAATGCCCCGTAGGTCCTGTTTTATATTGCATTTCGGGAAACAAAACGCCTTGCGCTTGAATGGAATTGGCTTGAATGGGATTCCATAAATTGAACAACAAATTGCTGGAAGGCACATTGCCTGTAAGCATATTGCTCATCATATTGCCCGATGTGCTAAAGCCCGTTTGCGCCGATACGTAAGATTGCTGCACACTTTCTTGATTGCGGATGCCGCCGGCAAATAATACAAACACTACATGGTTTGCCAAACGACTGCCTGTGGCGGCAAACAATCTGCCACTGGGCAAAATGTATGGTGCTAAAATTGCGCCTGCTGCGGCGGCGGCGGTGTTTTTGATGAAGGTTCTTCTTTTCATTTTTATTGTTTTTTATTGAACCACTAAGACACTAAGAGCACACAGTCATTTTTGTCT
>CAIQHW010000210.1 GCA_903871715.1 uncultured bacterium | reverse complement strand
ACAACATTATTTTTTGAAAATCTTTTTGCAACAAGAAGTAAATGATGTACAAACTGTAACCAATAAAAATAACTGGGGTAATGGGATAGCCCCAAGTTTTATAGCCGTCTGCAGTATTTAATTTCTTGTATCTAACTACAAAAATTCCAATAACAGTAAGTGTTGTAATTAAGTTTAAAGTGAACCCAATGTATTCAAATACAGCATCGAACTTTTGAAACAAAACCAATAAAATGGTTATCATCATTTGAATCAAAGTGGCTACATAAGGCGCTCCTTGTTTGTTTTTAATTGTTGCAAATTTGAAGAACGTATAATCTTCGCCCATTGTTTCTGTAACTCTTGGTCCTGCAAAAATCATTGAGCTAACGGATGCCATTAAAGCAATACTTAATGCTGCGCCAAATAATTTTCCGCCAACGCTGCCAAAAATATATTTCGCTGCTACAATCCCCACATCAATTGATGTTTTTGAGGCTGATGGATTGAACATTGGAATTTGGTGAAATGGAATTACCCTTAAAAAAATATAGTTCAATCCTACGTATATTATAGTCACGAACATTGTTCCAAATAGCAAAGCTCGAGGCACATTTTTTTTGCCGTTTTTTACTTCACCAGCAAAATAAGCAGCTGCATTCCAACCACTGTACGCATAAGAAATATAAAACAATGAAACAGCAAACGGTGCACTCGTAATGTCTCTGAAAAATTGGTGGTCGAAATTGAAATGAGTATCACTTGCTGGAACTAAAAATAATCCACCCAAGATTAAAAGTGCAATCAAAATAATCTTGAAAGAAGTGAAAAAACTTTGAAATAAGCTACCATATTTTATACTGATGGAATGAATAATGGTAATAAAAATAATTACAGCAATCGAAACTCTCAATGCGTCAATTTGCGGAAATAAATCTTGCAAATAAATTCCCAAAGTCATAGCACTCAAAGCAACTGGAGCTGCAAAGCCAACAGTAATACTCACCCAGCCAGCAATAAAACCAATTGCAGGATGATAAATGTTTGAAAGTAGATTATATTCGCCACCACTTCTTGGAAACACAGAAGCTAATTCACCATATACAAATGCTCCGCAAATAGAAATTAAACCGCCAATCACCCAAAGCATGATTAGTGCCATTCCTGAATGAATATCTGCAATCTGAAAACAAATGCTTGTAAATACAGCCGTACCAATCATATTGGCAATAACCAAAAATGTGGCGGTGTTTAACCCAATAAGTTTTGTGGATTTTTCTGAACTCACTTTTTAAAAATGATTGCGAATGTACGATTTGAGCGAATATTTTATTCAAAAATGAAATTGATTTTTTGAAAAAATATTTTTTGATGCAACAAAAATTGCAGCAACATTGTCTTTATAACAAATGCCATTGATATGGAAAACAGTAAAGAACAAAGAATAGCAACCAATATTATCATGTTGGTCATTTGGATTTTAATTGTGTTGGTAGTTTCAATTATTATCATTTCAGGTAATTATTAAAAAAGTGAAAGAAATTGTGCAGATTAAAAGTTTTAATTTACTTTTGCACAGTTATTTGTGGATAAGCTACTCCATTTTCCATAAAATAACTTCACTACTATTCACCCTATGAACATTCATTTTTCAACCAAGCAGTATGCCCATAGTGGCAACAAAATGCCCATCCCATTTGAGGTGTGCAAATTTTGGCGTTTGATTTACATCCAATCCGAAGCCACCTATATTTATTGGGATGGCAACATGATTGAAGTAAAACAACCAGGCATTTATTTAATTCCGAAAGGTGTTTATTTGGGCATCATTTCGCAAGATGCTGCCAAAATAAGCAGCTATGAGTTTGCGCCAATTCCTGGGGCAATTTCACCTATCATTCAATTCTATTTATCGTGCTGCAAACCCAATTCGGTATTAACTTTCGACAATTCAGTACATATAGAATTGTATGCTCGAGTAGATATGCTGAATCGTTATTTTGAAAATCCTCAACGTGCTAAGCAGTCATTGCAGGCATCAGAATATTTTATGGCATGTTTAAAAACATTTCAAGAATTATTGTTGAAAGAATTGTTGCCGCCTTCAATGACAGTAATGGATATTCATCGTTTAGCTGAATTTTTAAAGTTGGTTGAAAATTACTTTGGAATGAAACACGATGTAACTTTTTATGCCGACATGATGAATGAAACCTATTTAGATTTAGAAGAATCAACCATGCAAAGTTTCCAAATTAGCCCTGAGGGATTAATACAAATTAGAGCTATCCGTCAATCAGTACGAATATTGCTATCACAAAAACAATCTATGCTGAAAGTTGCAACACAGCTTAATTTCAATATTTTAGAATGGAAGCAATT
>CAIQHW010000209.1 GCA_903871715.1 uncultured bacterium | reverse complement strand
CATGCAAATGATGCGACAGCAAGATTTGGTTTTTTCGGTGCCTGGTTTTTTGTTGTCCATCAATTTTTATGTGGCATTGGCTTTATTTTTTTTCTTGCATTTGCATCATCAAAAATTGCAAATTGCATTTAATGAATTGTGGCTAATTCCTACGTTGGTGGCAGTTATTATGGGATATATACTTTTTCGATTTTTGATTTATCGCATTTCTATTTTATTATTTAGCAACAAAAATATTTTGCAATCTATCAGCTTTATCGATTTGCTGCAAATGGAATTTACAGGCATTATTTTAGTGCCTACTATTTTGGTTTTAGCCTTTGGCAGTGTGGTGGTGGCACAATTTTTTTGGTACATTGCTTTTGCTATGTTGGCTTCCATAGTGGTTTACAGGCTGGTTACAGCTTGGCGCATTGGTGGTCATTTGCTGTTTGATAATTTATTTCATTTTATTCTTTATCTTTGCAGCGTTGAAATTGCTCCATTTTTAATTTTATTAAAATGGATTCAACAGTGGTCAGTGCTCAAGTAGAAAAATATTTTCTACCCTTTTTTAAACTATCTAAAACGTATCAAAATAGTGCCAGCTACTACATCTAAAAAGAAAATTGCCGTAAAGAAACCAGCCGTTAAAACATCTAAAAAAGTATTTATTGCCACCAAAAAAAGCAGTAAAAAGGTGTCGGTAAAAAAGAAAAAAACAACCGCTGTGTTGGTTAAAAAAGGCGGTAAAAAAATCGCGCCGAAAAAAGTTGTTGTTAAAAAAATTACAAAAAAATCGATTGGTAAAGCGGTAAAAAAATTGCCGAAAAAAATAAAACCGATTGCGGTGGTTACCAAAAAATTGAAAGAAAAATTGGTAATTGAAAAACCAATTGTGGTAAAAGTGAAAAAAGAAAAAAAGGCTGCCACACCGCCACCGCTAACCACTTTCAATTCGCCACTTACAGTTATTTCTAAAAAAAATAGCAAAAAGAAAAAGTTTATTATTGAAAAACCGGTAGAAGAAAAATTGGTGGGTGCGCCTGTGAAAAAATTATTGATTTCGCAAGTGAAACCTGTGGATGAAGAGCGCTCACCGTATGCCGAAATTGCTAAAAAATATAAGTTGGATATTGAGTTTCAACCTTTCTTCGAAATTCATGGTGTAACTGCGAAAGAATTTCGCCGCTATCGAATTCATTTACACGAATTTACAGCTGTAATTTTCACAAGCCGCAATGCTATTGACCATTTTTTCCGTTTGATTACCGAATTGAAATCGCCAATGAGCAGCGAAACAAAATATTTTTGCACCAGCGAATCCATCGCTTTTTATTTGCAAAAATTTATTCAATACCGTAAGCGTAAAGTTTTTTATGGTGATGGTACTACAAAAGATATGTTGGCAATTATGAGCAAGCATATTCATGGCGAAAAATATTTATTGCCTTGTTCTGAAACTGCTAATCAGGAAATTGTATCGCACTTGAAGAAAGAAAACTTCAGCTATTTTGAAGCCATTTTGTATCGCACTGTACCTAGTGAAATCAAACATTTAAAGTTGGACAATTATGATATGATGGTGTTTTTCAGCCCATCTGCTATTGAGGCTTTAACTAAAAACTTCCCAAATTTTAAACAAAAAGGAATTCGCATTGGCGCATTTGGACCAAGCACTTCAATAGCTATTAAAGAGGCAGGGTTTAAAATTCATGCCCAAGCTCCTCGACATGGTATTAGCAGTATGGCTGCGGCAATTGAACATTACTTAAGAATGATTAAGTAGAAAATTTAATTAGAAGTATTTTATAAAATGGGCGGCTGTAAATTTTTTCAATTAATGTTGCAACTATTTGAAAACAACCAACATGTTTTATTTTAAATAAATAATTATTTAATTTTATTTTTTGCCTAGTTTTGAAAATCATTGGCATCAGCTGTTAACTTTCTAATGT
>CAIQHW010000208.1 GCA_903871715.1 uncultured bacterium | reverse complement strand
GTGTAACGCTAAAAGCCTTATGCATACTCACTTTTGTGAAGCGAAAATTCTTTTGCAAATAAATCAATCATCAAATGAACACAACAACTGTTAAGGGAAATTGGAACGAACAAAAAGGAAAATTGAAACAAAAATTTTCGCAATTAACCGACAATGATTTGCTTTATGCTGAAGGAAAAAAAGATGAAATGATGGGCAAATTGCAAACCAAATTAGGCAAAACAAAAGATGAATTGACTGCAATAATTGCTGCACTTTAATTTTTGGATTTTGTTTATTGAAAAACATCGTTGAACGAAAAGTTTAGCGATGTTTTTTTTGTGGCACATTTATCTAATTTAGAACAACCTGATTCTTTCAATCAACATTTGAATGAGTTTATTTTAAGTTTATAATTCGTAACTATGAAAGTTGTAAATTGCATTTAACAATCCTATTCTAATGATACCAAGAAAGAAAATAATTGTTATTGGTGGCGGTTTTGCCGGCATTCAGTTAGTTAGAAATTTGGATGAAAAATTGTTTGATGTTTTATTGATTGACAAATTGAATCATCATCAATTTCAACCTTTATTTTATCAAGTGGCTACTTCACAGCTTGAGCCATCAAGCATTTCGTTTCCATTGCGTAATATTTTCAAGGGCAAAAAAAATATCAGAATTCGATTAACAGAAGTGCAAAGTATTGATGGCACTAACAACAAAATAAAAACCACAATCGGCGATTTTGATTTCGACTATTTAGTGATTGCAATTGGTTGTAAAACCAATTTTTTTGGAAATAAGGAAATCAGTAAGAATGTATTTACGCTAAAGACTACTTACGATGCAATTGCTATTCGAAATCATATTTTACAAAATTTTGAAAATGTAATTTCAGCTAATGATGATGAAAAGGAAAGTATGTTGAATTTGGTAATTGTTGGCGCAGGACCTACTGGCGTTGAATTATCTGGCGCATTTGCAGAAATCAAAACAAACATTCTTCCCAAAGATTATCCTGGAATTGACTTTGCAAAATTTAAAATAATTTTAGTGGAAGGAAGTGCCAATACTTTGAACAACATGAGTAATGATGCTAAAACTGCTTCAAAAAAATATTTGCAAGAAATGGGTGTAAATATTATGACAGAAACTTTTGTGAAAAATTATGATGGAAATACTTTGCAATTAAGTAATGGTTCAAGTATTAAAACCAAAACTGTGATTTGGGCTGCAGGCGTTATTGGTAATACAATTGAGGGCTTGCCTGAAATTTGTAAAGCAGCAGGAAACAGAATAAAAGTGAACAGAATTAATAAAGTGGAAGGAACAGAAAATGTTTTTGCCATTGGAGATATTGCTTTCATGGAAACTTTAAAATATCCAAAAGGTCATCCACAATTGGCAAATGTTGCTATTCATCAAGCAAAACTTTTGGCAACAAATTTCAAGAAAATTACTGAAGGAAAAGAGACGGTTGAATTTGAATATAGCGATTTAGGTTCGATGGCAACAATCGGCAAAAACAAGGCTGTGGTTGACTTTCCGTTTATTCACTTCAAAGGATATTTCGCTTGGTTAATTTGGATGTTCTTGCATTTAATGCTGATATTAAGTATCAGAAATAAACTGATAATTTTCATTAATTGGGCATGGGCTTACATTACAAAAGATACTTCACTGCGGTTGATTTTGAAACCCAATAATTACAAGTAAAAATTATCCTTCACCACCCACTTCGAAATTTATACTTCTATCTTCCCTTTTGTTTTTTATTTCTACCGGAATTTCTGCTTTTGTTTCTTTCGGAGTAAAAAAATTATCTACACTATATTTTCCTGCACCAATAATAAATACCACCACAAAGCCAATTAAAT
>CAIQHW010000207.1 GCA_903871715.1 uncultured bacterium | reverse complement strand
TAGCAACTGTTCCTTTTGGTTTGTTGGATGTTTCATTTTATCGGGATGATGTGCATCGCGAAGCCAACATCAAAACTTATAAAACGGATATTGAAATTTCACTTGAAAATAAAAATGTGGTGTTGATTGACGATGTGCTATACACTGGCAGAACCATTCGCAGTGCGATGGATGCTATGTTAGATTATGGCAGACCAAGCAAAGTGGAACTGTGTGTGTTGATTGATAGAAAATTCAGTCGGCATTTACCTGTGCAGGCTGATTATGTGGGCAAAGCAATTGATAGTTCGATTTCACAAAAAGTAAAAGTGAAATGGAAAGAAAATGATGAAGCGGATGAAATAGTATTGATAAACTAAGTCCATAAAGTTTTTAAAGTTCATCAAGTTTTTAAAGAAAACTCAATGAACGCTTTTAAATGTACTTTATGAACTTTCAACTTGATAAACTTTATAAACTAAGATGTTCAGTTCAAAACATTTACTCGGCATAAAAAATCTTACGAAAGAAGATATTCAACAAGTGTTTGAACAGGCTGACCATTTTAAAGAAGTGCTTCGCCGCCCGATAAAAAAAGTTCCTTCACTTCGAGATGTTACCATTGCTAATTTATTTTTTGAAAACTCAACCCGTACAAGAATTTCATTTGAATTAGCTGAAAAAAGATTGAGTGCCGATACGCTGAATTTTAGCGCATCATCTTCTTCTACAAAAAAAGGTGAAACACTGATTGACACCGTAAATAATATTTTGGCAATGAAAGTGGATATGGTGGTGATGCGTCATGCCAGCCCAGGTGCATGTGTTTTTCTTTCAAAACATATCAATGCTTCGATTGTAAATGCAGGTGATGGCACACACGAACATCCTACGCAAGCCTTGCTGGATGCGTATTCCATCCGTGAAAAATTAGGCAGTGTGGAAGGAAAAAAAATTTTAATCGTAGGTGATATTTTACACAGCCGTGTTGCATTGAGCAATATTTTCTGCTTGAAAAAATTAGGCGCAAATGTAAAATTGTGCAGTCCGCCAACATTGCTTCCCAAATATATTGCATCGCTCGGAGTTGAGATAGAATACAACATTGAAAAGGCTTTGGAATGGTGTGATGTGGCAAATGTTTTACGTATTCAACTCGAAAGACAGAATGTACAATACTTTCCATCGCTTCGTGAATATGCTTTGTATTACGGAGTGAATAAAGAACGCTTGGATAAATTGAGCAAAAAAATTGTCATCATGCATCCAGGTCCAATTAATCGAGGTGTTGAAATCACCAGCGATTTGGCTGATGGTGAGCATTCTATCATTTTAGATCAGGTTGAAAATGGCGTTGCTGTTCGCATGGCAATTTTGTATTTGCTCAATCAAGTGAGAGTGGGTGGAGTTGTGGGCAATAATTAACAAACTTCATTTTTTCATTTGCTTGAAATGAAATTTCATAAAGCAAATTCATCGCAATTTTTTTTATTTCTTTTTCAATTGCGCTACTTCCAAAGGAGTTAGCATACGGTATCTGCCACGAGCTAAATCTTTTTTGGTTAAGCCTGCATACATCACTCTGTCAAGTTTTACTACTTCATAACCCAAATGTTCAAAAATGCGGCGCACAATTCTGTTCTTACCAATGTGAATTTCAATGCCAACTTGCGAAGCATCATTCGGGTCAGGGTAACCTAAATC
>CAIQHW010000206.1 GCA_903871715.1 uncultured bacterium | reverse complement strand
GTTGCTGAATTTTTTTCTACAGAAAAAAATTATTTGCGCCACAAACATTTCCAAATCAAATTCACATCTTCCAACACCGAATAATTTTTGGCGTATAAAAATCGAAGATGCTGCAATGTAGGCTCATCAACTATTTCGGGGTAGGCATCAGCAATAAAAAAAGCAGAGGGTAATAATTTGGGCAAATGTGTTGATTGATTTTTTAGAAAATTATTTTTGTATCCCATCCAAGTTTTTTTTCTAAAAACGATTTGAAAAAAGTTGTTCAAAATTTTTGTGCGCTGCGATGAAAACAAAAACCAAATTGGAACAGTCATCAACAAAATTGCACACACTAAATAATCCAACATCATTTTGTTACGCTTGCCAAATGCAGTGGCAATGCTGAAACTAAAGTCCATGGCATACAAATCGCCAGCCGTATTTTTGCTGTTGCTGCCAACAATGCTCATGCCTTCTTCGCCAACAATTTTGTAATTTACTTTTGCACCTATCGTTGTCATCCAATGAATTATTTCTTGCGCCGAAATATCTTTTGCACAAAAAATAATTTCGTTGATTTTAAAAATTGCCACAACATCATATAGTTGTGAGATCCTTGCCAAATAAGGATTTTCGGATGTTTCGTTTTTCGGATGAATAGCACCTAACCATTCGTGATGAATACCTAATCGATTAATCATTTCATGTACTCTGTTGGCTTCTTCGTTTGTACCCACCACCACAATTCTTCTTTCATCGCTGCTATTTTCTTCGGGTGAAATCCATTTTAAAAGTTGACGGATGAACAAAGTGGTTGCCATCACCCAAGCACTTCCCAACAAAATGATGGCTCTTGAAAACCTTGCTGTTTCTGGCAAAAATGCATATACCGATGCAATCATTAATGAACCAAAAACTACTCCGCGAAAAACTCGAATCATTTTTATGGGCTTGTCGTAACCTCCCGAAAAAAATAAACACAGCAACCAAATTAAAATGTAAACGGGTAAAACGAATAAATGAAATTCAGATGGATAGCGAAAGTTATCAGCCGTTTTAATATTGTTTTCCCAAAACGATTTGATGAAAAACAAACCCACATAAATAAATGCAGCATCGAAAAATGGTAACAAAAATTTTTCTGAAAAATTTTTGAAGTAGGCAACAATGCCTCTTAAAAAAATGGCGCATTGCAACAACAAAATAAATGCTGTAGCTTTTTGTGCAAAATGCTTTTTTAAAAAAATAAGCATGGCATTGTAAAAGTGCTTAACATAGTTGAAAGTGGCTCTCTTGGTGCTTTCGCCTTTGTAATGAATGATTTGCGTTGTGGGTAAATAATAGTTTTTAAAACCTGCTTTGATGATGCGCCAACTTAAATCAATGTCTTCGCCGTACATAAAAAAATCTTCGTCGAGCAAACCAATTTTATCTAAAACATTTTTTCGGATAAACATAAATGCACCAGCCAACACAGGCACAGCATTGGTTTCAGCCGAACTTAAATTGCCTACATAATATTGATTAAAGATTTTTGAAGTGGGAAATATTTTGTGCAAGCCCATCATTTTATACAATGCAGTGGCTGGCGACGGAAAGCCACGTTTTGATTCGGGCAAATATTTTCCTTTGCCATCCACCATCTTAACGCCCACTGCGCCTGCATTTAGATGTGATTGCATGAAATGCAAACACTTTTCAAAAGTATCTTCTTGCACCACAGTATCGGGATTGAGCAGCAAAATAAATTCGCCTTTTGCTAATCGAATGGCTTGATTGTTGGCTTTTGAAAAACCAACATTTTGTTGATTGGCAATGATGTGAATATCTGGAAAGCGTTGCTGCATCCACTCTACCGAGCCATCCACTGAATTATTATCCACCACAAATATTTCTGCCGAAATATTTTTTAAAGAACGTTTTACCGAATGCAAACATTCTTCGAGAAAATATTTTACGTTGTAATTAACAATGATGATGGAAAGTTGAACCATAAATTTTGCAGGCGATAAAGATAAAGGAACAATTTGCTAATTGGATAATTTGCTACTATGCTAAATAGTTGCAAAAACGAATTCTCTTTCTCAATTTTATTTTCCAATTTTTCTTAAAAAATAGAGTTGAAAAACTTACCTTTGCGGCTCGAAAAAAATCCAACTAATCTTTTTATACATCAAAATGAATAAAGGCAAAGTAAAACAAGTTATCGGCGCGGTGGTTGACGTTAGCTTTGAAGGCGAAGGCAATGTGTTACCCGAAATTTTAAGTGCATTAATTATTAAACGTGCTGGGCAAAATGACTTAGTGTTAGAGGTTCAACAACACTTAGGCGAAGAAGCTGTTCGTGCGATTGCTATGGATTCTACCGATGGTTTGCAACGTGGCACTGAAGTAATTGATACAGGTAATAATATTAAAATGCCTGTGGGCGATAAAATTTTAGGTCGCTTGTTCAATGTAACTGGTGATGCGATTGATGGTTTGCCACAAGTGAGCAAAGAAGGTGGCAGAAACATTCACAACGCACCGCCGTTGTTTGAAAATTTGAGTACTTCAGCTGAAATGTTGTTGACTGGTATCAAAGTAATTGACCTGATTGAACCCTACTCAAAAGGTGGTAAAATCGGTTTGTTTGGTGGTGCTGGTGTTGGTAAAACAGTATTGATTCAGGAATTGATTAACAATATCGCTAAAGGTCATGGTGGTTTGTCAGTATTTGCTGGTGTGGGTGAAAGAACTCGTGAAGGAAATGATTTGCTTCGTGAAATGTTAGAAGCTGGTATTATGAAATATGGCAAAGAATTCATGCATAGCATGGAAGAAGGCGGTTGGGATTTATCAAAAGTTGATATTGAAGGTTTGAAAGAATCGAAAGCAACTTTCGTATTCGGACAAATGAACGAACCTCCAGGAGCACGTGCTCGTGTGGCTTTGAGTGGTTTAACAATTGCTGAAAATTTCCGTGATG
>CAIQHW010000205.1 GCA_903871715.1 uncultured bacterium | reverse complement strand
TTGTGGTAGGATTTGGATAAATCAATGCACTTAAATTATTTGCATCGTTGATGCTGCTTACACCCAACGCTACAACCGTTGCTGTATCTGCCATCCAGCCAATGGCTAATGGATTTAATTGATGGTCTATCACTTCGGTTTTGTTGGCATTAAAATCAAAAATCAAATTGCCGCTGGCTGATGATTTTGTTTTAAAAGTAAATGTGCCAATGACGCCAAAACCGCTCGTATCGTTTTGGTTGGTGCGAACAATTGTAGCATCAATGGTATTTTCAGTTGGTAGATTTTTTTGAAATGCTATAAACTGATTACTCGATTTTATCCAACTGTTTGAAAAATCAATTGAAACGCTGTTGGCATCAATTTGATTGCCATCATACATTATGCTGAAAGCCGCACCGTATATGGCATTCAATGGATTATTAACATCGCCAATTATAATTGGAGCAGTGTATGTAGTGCTGGGTAAAATGTTGGTGGGCAATTGAATGGCTAATTGGCTGCCAGTAGATTTAGCTGGTTTTTTAATTCTGAAAGGACGAGTTTGCGAATAATTTAAACTCACAGCCAAAGTATCATTGGCATTGATAATGCCATTGCCATCGCAATCGGCAAATTTATAATTGTAGGTTTGCGCAGTGTTTGGATTAGAAAATTGTTGCGTCCAATCAGTACAATTTTGCGGAGAAAAATTCAAAGTGGGGTTTACTCTTGCTGCGCCAGTGCTACCGTTAGCAACGCCAATGTTTAAAATATCCAAATTGTTTACTGCAAAATCTCTGTTGGTTTCTCCAGGCCAAACCATATCACTACATGTACCATAAATGAAATTGCCACTGATATTGGTTTGAACTAAACCAATTGTGGAATCCAAAATAGCAGTGCCAGTTCCACAAAAATCAATATCATTATTGGTTGAACCTGCCCAACAAGATGGGGATTTCAAATCTATATGACATTTCACACCAGCAATTGAAGATTGAATTGTAGCATAAACATTGTTGGGGAAAGTTTTTTTGATGTTTAATGTATCATTTGCTTCAATGATTAGCTTATTTGAATTTCCAACAGTAGTGTTCCAATACATGCTATCAACATATGTTTGGTGGGGTATAAAATGAAAAACACTATACATGCTTCCTACTGATAAATTGACGTTTTTGATGTAATCACCAGTTGAAATTAGTGTGTCAATATTGTTATATGATGGACTTTCAACCGTCAATATTTGTATTGTATCATAAGTGGAATTAGAAATAAAATGAGATGCAGAACCTGAAACGCCTGCCGAACCTGCCACCCAAAGCAATAACTGGTCAAATTTGTTGTGAGCACTTGATATACTGGAAGCTCCAACAAATTTAAAATGATTGCCACTTCTACAATCCATAAAACCGCCTATTGTAAATGATGTGCTATCCGCTTTTAAAATATAATTGGTAGCATAGTTGTAAAAATTTTGAAACCTTACATATGGTGAGGAACAATAAAATTTTGGAACAGTAGAAGCAGGTGCGCTTTGATTGCCCATGGTAAAGTTCCACAAATTCATCGCTTGATTAAAAATTGTATCTGAATTGAGAACAACCAAGGTGCCATTTATTAAATTAAGGTTGCTGATGTTACAAATATCTTTCAATGTATCCACGCCTGTACTATCAAATTGAAAATTGCCACCGTTACCTGCCGTGTAAATTACATTCCCACTTCTGTTAGAGCAGAAGTGAATATCTATAGTATCATTCAATGTGCCAATTGCTAATAAATTGGATGTAAAAATTAGCGAACCATGAATTTCAAAAGTTTTATGCTGGTTATTTTGAGTAATAATGATTGGTGTTTTATTTGCGGAGCCTGTCCAATCCATATTCCTACAAACAAAATTCGCCACATCAAAAATAACCGAATCATTTACTGAAGGAAAAGAATTAGCATCAAAAAAAACACTGTCGTTAGCGGAGGGTAATTGTGTATGAAAGATATTCCCACCCGAAGTTGTAGCCCAATGATGCGCATAGTCACTCAAATTACCTGTGCCATTAACCCAATAATAATTGGTTGCAAATGCAGCATTAAAAAACAAACAAAAAATGATGGAGTAAAAAAGTTTTTTCATGGAGTATTAAATTTTATGATCAACAAAGTTATCTGTAATTTTTTGAAAACAAAATTTCAATTTTGAAATTAGCAAATCAACACATTATCACCTCATCAAATTATTTTAAACACTCACTCCATAATCTCTCAAAGCATCATTCAGCGCAGTTTTTTTATCAGTTGATGCTTTTCGTTTGCCAATAATTAAAGCACATGGCACTTGATATTGCCCAGCAGGATATTGTTTGTTGTAGCTGCCCGGAATCACCACACTTCTTTCAGGCACAATGCCTTTATATTCCAAAGGTTCGTTGCCTGTTACATCGATAATTTTGGTAGATGCAGTCAGCACCACATTTGCACCTAACACTGCTTCGCTACACACTCTTACGCCTTCTACCACAATACATCGTGAGCCTACAAAACAGTTATCTTCAATAATTACAGGCGCAGCTTGCACAGGCTCTAACACACCACCAATGCCCACTCCGCCACTTAAATGCACATGTTTGCCAATCTGGGCACAGCTTCCTACCGTTGCCCAAGTGTCTACCATCGTGCCTTCATCCACATAAGCACCAATGTTTACATAAGATGGCATCATAATCACACCCTTTGCTAAGTAAGCACCATAGCGGGCTACAGCATGTGGCACCACTCTTACACCTTTTTGGGCATAGTTATTTTTCAATTTCATTTTGTCGTGAAATTCAAAAATACCTACTTCAATGGTTGACATTTGCCGAATTGGAAAATATAAAATCACTGCCTTTTTTATCCAATCGTTCACTTGCCAACCGCTCGAAGTTGGCTCTGCTACTCGTATTTTGCCATTGTCTAAATCTTCTATCACTTGTTCAATGGCTTGCACTGTGGCACCGTTTTTCAACAACTCTCTATTTTCCCAAGCTTGTTCAATCATTTCTTTCATGGCTAAAAATATTTTTTTGCAAAGAAAATAAAACAGTTGCGAAGCCAGCCAATAAAGTTTTTCTTTGTGAAAAAATTAAAATTGATTGCTTCAAAAATTTCTATTATCGGCGCAGGACCGGCAGGCGCAACAGCCGCATTGTTGCTGGCAAAAATGGGCATTGCATCGGTGTTGATGGACAAAGCAAAATTTCCACGAGATAAAATTTGCGGCGATGCACTAAGTGGTAAAGTGGTGGAAACTTTAAGCAAAATCATTCCAGATTTTTCAGCGCAATTTTTGCAAACAAATATTCAAGTGCCATGCTATGGTGTTGAGTTTGTTGCGCCTAATTTGCAAAGTATAAAACTACCTTTTAAAAAAGATTTTGAAACGAACAAAACCGCTCCGGGCTTTGTGAGTAAGCGAATTGATTTTGATAATTTTTTGATAAACGAAGTAAAAAAACAACCGTTGATTCAGTTGTTTGAAAACACCAACATTACTTCTTTTGAAAAACAAAATGATGGTTGGTTATTAAAAAATGAAGACGATAGTTTTGTGTGCAAAACAAATTTGGTGATGGCAGCAAATGGCGCACAGTCGCAGTTTAGTAAGAAAATTGGTGGCATCGAAATGGAGCCGAAACATTATTGCGCTGGTTTACGGGCTTACTACAAAAATGTGAGTGGATTAAGCGAACACAATTTTATTGAACTACATTTTTTGAAAGAATTTTTACCTGGTTATTTTTGGATTTTTCCATTGCCCAACGGCATGGCAAACGTGGGTGTGGGCATGCGCAGCGATTATGTGAGCAACAAAAAAGTGAACCTAAAAAAAGAGATGTTGCACATCATTTCCACTTTACCCAATTTAAAAGAAAGATTTAAAAATGCCGAATTGGTTGACGATATAAAAGGTTATGGATTGCCGCTGGGCAGCCGAAAAAGAAAATTGAGTGGCGATAATTTTTTGTTGCTGGGTGATGCTGCTTCGTTGATTGACCCATTCACGGGCGAAGGCGTGGGCAATGCCCTGTGGAGTGCCGAAATTGCTGCATTGCAGGCAAAAAAATCCATCGAAGAAAATAATTTTTCGGCAAAAGAATTGAAAAATTATGACCAAGAAATTTACAAAAAATTGGGTGGCGAATTGCAATTAAGTTATCGTATGCAACAACTCGTTAACTTTCCTTGGTTGTTTAATTTTATTGTAAAAAAATCGAACAACAATCAGCTGTTGAGAGATACTTTGATGTGTATGTTTGACGATGTAAATGTAAGAGCGCAATTGAAAAAACCTTCGTTTTATTTTCGATTGTTGTTTTCAAATTGAAGTTTGGCGAACTTTTAAAGTTCGCCAAACTTTGGCGCAAATTATTTCTTTTCAGCAAACAACTTCTGCACTTCGTAATACGCCTTTTTCTTATTGCCGTAATAATCAATCAAGCTCCAACTGGCTCCGGGCCAACAATCATTTAGTTGCCAAATAATTGTTCCCATACATCTTGGCTGGGCTTGCATGTGCGCTGTGATAGCGGTTTTCAAAGCATCGGCTTGTAATTGTTGCGTAGCATTGATGTAATCTTCAAATTCCTTTATGGATGGATTGTGATAATTTTTTGCAGACCAAGTTGAATCCATTTCATCAGGATTTCCCTTGCCATATTCCGAAATTACTTTTCTTCCTTTTACTAATCCACCATTTACTTTGAAGCCATAATATTTCAAATAGCCATCCAAATTTTCAAAACCTGTTGGATGTTTTTGATGATTGCGTAAGGCAACGGAATTAATTCTTAAGGAAGAATCAGCCGCAAATTTTCGAATCGTTTCGAGGCAAGGTAAACTTTGCATTCCATATTCGCTGGCAAAACGAGGCACACGTTTTTTGTACATTTCATAAGGTTCCATTCCCCACCAAACACCCCAGTAGTGGCTGTCTCCATCAGATAAACTTTCTTTGTGTCCCCAACCAAATTTTGGGGAAGAGGGGATGTAATTATCTCCCCAATTAGCATTAAACACTTCATCCATGTTATTTTTAAGAAGTTCCACTTTAACAGAATCTGATTTATAAAGTTGTTCTTTCCAACCCCAATTATTCCAACCTTCTTCAATTTCGTTATTACCGCACCAAAGTGTAACGCATGGATGCAACATTAAGTTGGATAAAACTGGAACTCTCTCATTCCAAAATGAATATATACCTTTCGTAGCAATGCAATCTATGTATCCCATACCTATATTCCTATTTTCATTTTCATCATTCATATTGAATGGATAAGGAGCGCAAGCATACATCCAATCCTGCCAAACCATGATACCCAGTGAATCACAGAGGTCGTAAAAATATTCATCTTCATAAATTCCACCACCCCAAACCCTAAGCATATTCATGCCTGCATCTTTTGCAGCAGTTAAGAGAGTTCGATATTTTTCGTGAGAAACTCTTGGCAAAAAAACATCAGCAGGAACCCAATTTGCACCTTTAATAAAAATTGGTTTGCCATTCAATTTGAAATAAAATGATTCACCGATGGAATCTTTTTGATGAACAAATTCTGACGTTTTAATTGCTACACTAATTTCATGATTAGTATAGTTTTTTCCATCAAAAGAAATTGCAACAATAAATTTATTGAAAATAGGTTTGCCTTCTCCATTGCACCACCAAAGGTTTGGATGGATAATGTTAAAGTCAATACCAAAGTATTTTTGTCGCTGACCATATATGTCTTTCAAACTGTCAATTCCTGATGCTACTTTTTTTCCGTCTTGATAAACTTTAAAATAGACTTTGTTTTTTTCTTCAGGAATGTATCCATGAACTTCGCCAGTTAAACTCATAAATGCTGTATCATTAGCAATTCGTTTTGTTTTAATTTCCAAATATGGATTAGTAAAACAATCGTCAAATGCACAACGACTGAAAAGTCGAACAGACCTCCAAATTCCACAACCCAAAAATCTCGGCGCAAAATCCCACCCAAACTGGTATTGCGCTTTGCGAACAAAAACTCTTTCCATTTCGGGAAGTTCCATTTTTACTTTTTTTCTAAAACAATCGGCTCTATTTTTTGCTTCTTTTTGTGTTGAATGAAAAACAATTTTCAAGGCATTATTCTTCTCTCGAAGATTTTCTTTTACGGCTTGGTCTGATGCAAAACCACAAAACATATTTTCTGACCTAGCAATTAATTCATCATTCAAATACACATCACCATAAGTATCTAAGCCGTCAAATTGCAGTTCAATATTGTTTTGTTTAAACAAGTTGGAATCAACATCAAATGTAGTTTCATACACCCAATCCAAGGTATCAATCCATTGCAAGCGCTTTTCATTGTCAGCATAAAATGGGTCGGGGATTAATTTATTATCCAACAAATCTAAATGAATAGTGCCAGGAACTTTGGCTGGAAATTTTTCTCCAGCTTTTCCAATTGTAGAATTGGTGGTACAATAAAATTGCCAATGCTGTGATGCTGATGAATTAAGGCTTTGCGATATTTCTTGTGCAAAAATATGTTGCGAAAAACACCACAAAAAAATGGTGAAGAGAAAAAGTTTGAAAGGTTTTCTTCGATGCAGCATGTTGTAAAAATAAAAAAGAATTGCGCTATACATTTAAAGTTTAAAAAAAGGTTGCAAAACAAAACAGGCACTGCGATTGCTCACAGTGCCTGTTTTAAAAATGTTGAACAAGTATTACTTCGATTCGTTCTTGTCCATATTTTCTTTCAACTTACTCAAAGCTTCAATATCGCCCATCGTTGATT
>CAIQHW010000204.1 GCA_903871715.1 uncultured bacterium | reverse complement strand
TTAAATTTTAATGTTGTTATTTTTCTATATTCTTCCTCAAAATAAGAATAATGCCATATTTCAACATCTTTTTTGTTAAGTCTTGAACTTTCAATAGCTGATAAAAAAATTAAATTAAAATTATCATTTGCGCTATAATATGGGCAATTATCGTTTTTTAAATAAAATTCACTTCTTTCTATTTCAATAGTTTCTTTCATTATTTTTCTTTTTTAGGCCTTCCGACCGGGTTTTTAAATTGTTGAACTACCTTAAAATCAGTTTGAGAAAAGTTTGATCCGTTCCATTCAATCGCAATGGGATCAGGGTTGGCATCTGATCGCATAAATTTAGCTTCCAAAGTGATTTGATTTGTTTCCTGGATCTTTTTAATTATAAATGTACTTTGCGCCCAGCGGTCAGTATTACTACCTAAATGTCCCAACGTTTCGCCTGAATTTTTTGATAAATGTAAAACTGAAATAATAAAACAATTATAAACCTTTGTTAACCGTTTCAAAGTATTGGTTAATAACCTTGTTTCAATTTCATCATTATAATTTAAGCATAGATCTAAAAGGCCGTCAATAACAATAACGGCGCAATCAGGCGTTTGCTTTAAATATGTTTCAATCATTATCAATATTTCTTTTGGATGATCTTCACGAAAAGAATAAACGGTAAAACGATTAGGCAAGGTTTTTACGTCTGCATAATCTTTTATACGCTTTACCGTTCGGTAAAGATCCCAGGTTGACGATTCCGTATCAAATAGGGCTAATTTAGGTCGTGATTCCGGCAATAGCAATTTTTGTCCAAATTGATCCCAGGGAACAAAAGCCGAAGCAATAAGGCCGGATACAAACGTTGACTTTCCGGACTTAGGTTGCCCAGCATATATACAATAATTTTGAAGCGATCCGGCCATTTTGCCGCCTATCTTTAAAATTATGTTTTCTTGTTCCGGGATCAATAAAGGATCAAAAATGCGGGCCGCTAAACGATCTGTGACGGCGTGCATACTTCGTCAATTTCATTAAATAAATCGGTCGCCGTAATTATGGCCGCTTGTATGGCGGTTACTTCTGATCCATTGTGCATTAACTTTGTCCTGGATGCACGTTGTAAATAAAATGGCAAAATCAGTGATGATACAAATTCAATTTTGCTCATTCCGGGAATTACCGAAACAAAACGATCGAAATTGTCTTTAAATACTTGTGGGGGGAAAGCCGGTGCAACTAACTTTTGCAATTTTTCGTTTGTCATAACGTTTTTTTTAGGGGTTAAAATTATTTGTCGCTATAAAAGTAAGGTTTTTTTAAATAAAAAAAGCCCGAAATAAAAATTTCAGGCCGTCAAACCATAAACTCTAATATATGATCACTTTAAAAATAACTCTCTTTCCTTTTGGCGCCGAATTGTTAGCCCGGTATTTATTTTGCCGTTTACTTTGTTCCACCTCAAAAACTGATCAGCAACAATAATTTTCGGCGATCCCTGATTAAGCGATTTTAATAAAGTACTTTTTGCAAAAGCGCCTTTACCGATATTATATGCAAGACTCGTTAAACTGTCTTTTTGATTTTGATTAATAGGTACCTTAACTACGTCAGTTATAAGATCCTGGACGTCCTTAATAGCTAATTTTAACCATTCAAGCGCCTTTTTATCACTTATTTTGTCGCCTTGTTTGACCGGCCTTTTTTCGTCAAAGTTCCAGGTACTACCAAAGCCGATAGTATAAATACCGCCCTGATCCTTATAAGCTTCATTTTCTTTGCCTTCAAAAAGTGATATTATTTCTGCTGCCTTGCTTTTTGTTGCCATAAATAAGCTTAAAATGACGATAGCGCCAATAATTATATATGTTTTGTTATTCTGCATCTTTTGCAAGCAATCCGACTAACAAGGCACCAAGGCCTGAAATAATTTGAATAATGTTTTTACCCTGGATCCCTTCCGCAATCATAGGCAATCCAGCAACGGCACCAAAAACCGACGTTTTTAAATTTTGTAGTATTTTTTTCATTTTTGTAACATTTTAAATTCAAGCAATAAATTAATTTTTTCTTCTAAGCGTGTGATCCTTTCCGCAATGTCATTTTGATTTTTTAGCTTTTCTTCCAAAGCTTTTAACCTGGCATTAGTATATCCGTAAAAAATAGCAATACCGACAATATATGAAGCAATGATTGCCATATCATTTGTTAAATTCATCTTCAGTAATTTTTGTTGGCGGCGGAACAATAATTTTATACTTCTTTTGCTTTTTAGAAAAAGCAACTAAACCAACGGCCAAGATTAAAAATATAAGCGCTTTATTGTTCATTTTCTGATGCTAATTTCTTATTGGCTTCGTTAAATTCAGTTACTTTTTTTTGTATTTCAGCGTTTGTTTCTGCTAACAACTTTTGATAATATTCTATATTACTAATTATGTCGTATGCCTTAGCTTTTAATTCATTTATTTCTTTCATATTTTATGGTATTATTGTTAAACCTAATTCAGTAGTCGCCCAAATATATGCTGATTGATTAATGTCAGAACTTTCATTCCATAAAGTATAATCAGGCTCATTGATTGTTAAATTACCACTATATAGCGGTACTTCATTTACATCGCAAAGCTGATATTGAAAAATACAAAATGATTCTAAATTATCGTTAATACTATCCAGGTTAAATTTTACGGCATACTTAAGACCGTAATTTGTAAAAACTTGTACAGGTTGTATGTTTACCATTGTTTTATTATTTTATGCTAATATACCTAAATTTCTTAGCGCCTTAACAACTTGATCAATTTTATAACCGTCAAACGTTGATAAGGTATTTACGGCCGTTCCGGCATTTACTACAAACGTAGCCGAAGCGACTGCCGTTGTTGGCTGAACTATCGGCGCCACGTTCCAAAAACCAATTTTTTGTGTTGTTGCTGATCCTAATTTAGTTCCGGTTGTTGATCCAAAAACAATGTTTTGAGCGTCTGCCATTGTTAATGTACCGGTTATTTGTGTATTGCCGTTTACCTCTAAAATGTTTGTTCCTTCAGTCGTAGTACCAATTAATAAACGGCCGGCACTTGTTAACGTCATTTGCGCCGTTGCTGATCCACCGGTTGCAAATTTCAATTTACCTGTGGCAAAATCATTCATTATTGCTATATCGCCTACACTATTTGAATTATATAAAGCGCAATCATTACCGGCTATTATTTTAACAGCCGTTGTTGCACTTGTAAACTTATAAAATGATGCAAAACCTACCGGCGCTGAAATTGTTACTTCCGGCCTATTACCAGCCGCCGCCGTGGCTTGTTGAACTAATAAACGTGGACTTGCACCGGCTTTTACGATTGTAATATCGCCGGCACTTGTTGTATTACCGGTAATATTAACGTTACCGGTAACGTCTAAGGGTGTTGTAGGCGTTGCCGTTCCAATACCTAAACGGTTATTTGTAGAATCCCAAAAAAAGTTACTATTAGTTTGTGCTAATACTCCAGATGCACCGGCATACAAAACAGATCCGGCCGTTGCACTTGTTATACTTCCACCTATTGCCATTCCGGCGCTTCCGCTAATTGTACCGCTACTTATTGTAATATTACTTCCGGCCGTTATTACTGATCCGTCCGCTGCTAATATTTGCGCTGCCGTTCCGCCTGATTTTATTAAACTTGTCGCAGTTAAATTACCCGTGAATAAAATAGTATTGGTAGCCCCTGGAGTAATCTTTAAAGTTTCAACGCTATTTGTATTATCAAAAATGCTAAAATAATTTGTTCCGGTTGAATAGTTATTACCTATTCGCCATTTTGAAGTTCCGGCATTTTGAAATAATTGAAAACTATTATTAGTACCGGTACCATTTAAATGTAAAATACCACCGGTACCGTGAACGTCTAAAGTTACTCCTGGCGTCGCAGTTCCAAGACCTAAACGGTTATTAGTGTTATCCCAAAAAAAGTTAGCGTTTTTTTGTGCTATTGTAGTTCCGTCGCTGAATAAAACGGATCCTGACGTTAAAGCCGGCAAAGTAAATTTTCCGTTAAATGTTGACCAATCGGTTGAACTTAAGGCGCCACGATTTGAAGCCGAAGCCGTTGGAACGTTTAAAGTTATTACCGGCGTCGTAGTTCCATTTGCAACGGTACTGCTTAAATCAGTTCCGGACGTTCCCAGGGTTAAAGCCGCCACACTTGTAACTGTTCCGCCGCTATTTGTGTCTAAATTTGCGACAAGATCCCAACCGGTACCAGTATCACGATAAACACCAAAAGGCGTATCAGTCCGAAAAAATATTCTACCAACTATTTGCGCCGCTGGCCTATTGGCAAGCGTATCGGCGTAAAGCGTCGGCGTGTTAAGCTGATTAAGAACTTCAAAATGTACTGTTAAACCTGGCATTATAAATATCTTTTAATAATTACTGTCAAGCTATTGTTACCGGTACCTGAAAAAACAAAATTATAATACTTAACATTTATTTCGCAAGCGTTACCCTCAACGGACCAACTTTGCGCCGGCGTTAACACCAAGCCTTCAATGTTAATATTTGTTGTACCGGTATTTATAAATAAAATACTGTTACATTCAGAAGGCGTTGATCCACTTTGAAAATAAACCTTAGTTTCAGTTACATACCTTTGCATATTGTATATTTTGATTTTGGTCAGGCATTTGACTTCTAATATAATCTTTTTCGTATGTATCACGATCAATCTTAAAATTAAGATTATCAACTTCCTCAGCCGTCATTTTTCTTGCTTCACTTTCAATACTTTCGCCAATTATACCCTTTTTTTTAAGGATATAAAATACTGCTACCGCAGCAACGGCATATAAAATAAAATTTTTTTTCATTTTATTTTTTTTAGAATGTTACCGACAATTCTCCCATTTTGCGCGATTTTCTTGCCGCCTTTGCTGCTTGCCTTGCTTGCTTAGCTGATCCACCTGAAGCGCGTACTTCTTTTTTTGCTGCACGTGGCGATAATATTGATTTTTTTGTAGCTGGCGACATATCAGACATAATTTCGCTTAATGGGCTTGAAGGGCTTAAAATTGCTTCTGAAGGCATATTAGGCATTTCAATTCCTTGACTTGTAGGCGCCACCATTCCTGAATTTTCGTCAATTGTTTGTGCGCCACGTCTTTTTATAATACCTTTTTTTCTTAGTGATTTGACAGTATTTGCAACTTTTTTTATTACGTCCGTTGTTTCATTTACAAACGCCGGTGCCAAAGCTTGATCAGGGGTTGTTTCTGAAGCTTGAGACGGCAATTCTGCTGCATTTTTCTTTTTCATCCAAAGAAAATAACCAATAACGGCCGCGCCGCCAACGATATAAATTAAATTTTTCTTTTGCATTGTTTTTTTTTTAATATTGAAAACTTATATTTTTATTACGATAATTTTGATTGATTATCTGAATTTCACTATCTGCTAAATTAGATCGTAAAAATTGGGCTAAATCTTTTTCTGATCCTGACGGCACGCCAAAAAAATACTCTCTACGTTTGCCAAAATTTTGATATAATAACTTAAAATCAGCATTATTTTTTACCCTTGCTGCCTGATATGCAGCATCTTTTTTGTCGTCGTCTAAAGCGCTATATCTTAAATCCTCGTGTATCTGATCAGCAATTATAGCCCATTCGCCCGGCGTCTTAGTAGGCTTTTCTTTTGAACTTGTTAAATATATTTCTTTTGCTTTATCCCGGTTAATTTCGTCCTCATTTTTTAAAATAGATAACTTTTGCAATACCGGCTTAATAATTAAAAAATAAGCTAATATTGCGCCACCTAAATAGTATATATTTTTTTTATCGTTCATCACTTCCTAAGCATTGAAATTAAAAACTTAAATTGACCAGGGTTGTTTTCTGCCATATCAGCTAATATCATTAAATCATTCTCTAATTCAGGATCGTGTTTTTTGAGTATTGAAAGGGCCGTTTCTAATTTATTATCGTCAACACCATTGATGGCAACTGACTGCTTTTTTATTGGTATAATACGATCCACAATAGCGCCAATATAACTAACAATCATCGTTTGAAATTCCGGGTTATTTACAATCCCGGCAAGGCCTTGCGGCTCAGGTTGTGTTTCATCCTGATCATCTTGATCATTTGATATTTTTTGCTCAATCGCTTCTAACCTGGATAAAATTGCGTTATTATAATTACCAACATAATTTTGTTGACGTTGATTATATCCGCTAATATATTCCTGGATCTGCTCAGGGTTTGAAGTAACAAATTTTATTGATCCTTCAGGAAATTCAGAAATTTTACCTTTTGCATCCGGCTTTACTGCATTTTCATAAAAAATAATAGAATAAACTTTTTTATGATCCGGCGTTATGTCCTCAAAATATTCTTTTAATTCCTCAACGCAATCCGAAATTTCATCCCACCGTCCATTCAATCCATTTACTAAAGGAAATTTGTCATTGCCACAATAAAGGGCAAAAAATATTGTTCCTTTTTTTTCATATTTTGAAAGGGCTTTATCTATTCCTTGAATAACTCCTGATTGAATCATAAATACATTTATTAAAGGTGAAAAGGTAAAAAATAATTATGCGTAATAAACACCAAAAGCAAAACTACACGCCGTTGAAAACGTTGGCGTTGCTGATAGTTCAATATATGACTTATCCCAGGTAATTTTTTGGTTGCTTGCTTCCCATAGTGATCTTACAAAAGAATCTGATGAACTGTTTTGAATCCTATTTAGTTCCAAATATGGAATACGGTAGAGATCCTGGCGTTCATTTGAATAAAGTACCAAATAAGCATTTTTCAAAACTGCTAAAGGCGCAATTACATTACCCGAAGGGCAATTAGTCAATGTATTTGTTGTATAAGTAGTTATAGCTTGTAAAGCGGTATACCTTAGTTTTGGAAGATCAGGATACGCATATCTTTGTGCGCTTGCGCCTGAGACTACTTGAATTTCAACGAACTCGTATTTTATAGCTTTAAATCCCATTTTAATAGATTTTAATAAGGGTAGTAATATAAATTACTACCCTATTTTTTTTAATATAATTAACGTACTGACGTGATATTCTGACCAAGATGTCCAGAGAAATAAAGAACTACACGGCTATTAGATTCCACTGCTGCCAAAGATGCCGGGATCTGAATTTGCACTATGTTTTGTTTTGATCCACTAAATACAATACCTGGCTCAATAGGGTAAAGAGCTGAGCTGCTTCCGTCTTGTTGATCTTTATAGCTAATAGCTGAACTGGTATAATCAGCATTTGCAGTCGTTTGCGTTTGTGGCACTTGATAGAATCTGTAAAGATCCAATGAAGGCACAATCTGCCTATTATTTACAGTAATTGACATAGCACCATTGTAAAAACTATACAATGAACTTGCAGTATTTGATGAACTGAAAATTGAAGCGTTTGGATATGTTACCAACTGAAAAGTGGTATCGGTTGAACTTGAAGGCTTAGCAAAAAATAAGCCTATGTGAGATACATAAAATGCATCTTGTAATTGCAACAAATTTGTTGTGTTGTAATTACCACCAGCAACTTGACTATTGTCATTAACCAAAATTGGAAATTGGTAAAGTGTCTTTGTTGTTGAAAGTGCTAATTCTGATCTAAGATAAGATTGAGATAATACTGCTTGACTCAATGAAAAGCCAGCTTGTTTAATTCCCCTTTTTGCTTTCTCAAAGGCAAGGCGGGATCCTACTGTTGATGCCATTTTGTTTAATTTTTATTTGTTTTCTAAATACGTGCTATTAATAATCATCTTCCTCGTCGTCCATTCCGGCCAATACTGATAATTCATCACTATCATAACTTGGTTCATATCCAGGGTTTCCGGCCATTACTTGATCATCCCCGGCCATAACTCTGTCATAATCCCCGGCGATAAGTGAAATATCTTCCGGTACTCCTGAAACAGTCAACGGTATTGAAAGTGTGTCCTCAATGGCACCAATAACGTTGAAATCTTGCATTACACCAAGGCCACCGGCCGCCACCATACCGGCACCGATTGAACTACCAAGGCCGCCTTTGATCAACTTAGGGAAAACAAATGCACCCAAAGCAATGACACCGGCATTTTTAATTTTGCTATCAATGTTAGGCAACAATTTTGTTGCTACAATTCGTCCAGCGGCTGCACCGGCAACAAGGCCGACAATATTCATCAAGCCGCCACCCATTGCACCCATACCGTGAGATCTACGGCGTTTGCTATGCGATTTTTTGTGAGATCTTTTTTTTCTTCTCATTTTTTTTTATTTATTGTGTTTTGTAAAGTGCTTTTTTAATGCTTTTTTATTAAATGTACTGTTACCCTTCCTTTTATTCCTTCTCTACGTTTATAAAAATTTGCATATTTTTTTGCTTCTATTAAAGATGATGCTTTAAATATTTCATTTTCTGCTGATCCATTTTTTAAATGAAATACCGCAATATATTGTCTCATTAATAAACCAATACTTTTATTTATTCCACTAACTACGCTTATTTTAACGTTGTGGCTTGCCGTATCTTTATGTGATCCGTAATTTCTAACGGCTGCTTTTTTCTTTACAACTGCTTTTTTCTTTTTTGCTGCTTTCTTTTTTGGCGCTGATTTTTTCTTTACTGCACCTACTGATTTTTTGCCGTAAACGTGCGCAAAAGCTTGCTTCAAAGTGCATCCGGTTTTTTTACGGTATGCAATCGCTTTTTTAAAATTATTTTTTGCCTTTTTTTGTGCTGCCGTCATTGTTTATTTTTTCTTAGTTAAAAAATATATACCTACACCGGCTACCAGGATAAACGGTGCATATTTCATATAATCTATTTTTGGAGCTGATGCAGTTTGTGTCGTTTGATCTTGCCACTCCTGATTAAATTCGTTTACTTTTTGCTGATCCATTAACTTACGATCAACTTTGCTTAAACTTTGTCTTGCGGCTACGTTTTTAGCTTTATTAATAATTAATTCCGTTGCAACTTTTTGTAATTCCGGAGCTGCTTCTTTTAATGTATTTTTTAAAAATTCAACACAAGCTGCTATAATTGGCGAAGCAATCGCGGCTTCCTCAACTTGTCCTAAACTATTTTCAAAACCAAAAATTCGTTTTTTTCCTTTACCTCTATTAATTTGACCTAACAAATTTTGAATTCGGCCACCTAAACGTTCCCACCAGTCCATTAAAGCTTTTGGTTGTTTTGTATTTGCCTTATCTAATTTTGTAGCTAAACCCATAAAATTTAAACCTACCAATGCTAAAAAAGCATTACGCGCCGGGCTTGCGGCAACTTTCAAAACGGGCCTTAATATTTTACCGGCAAAAGTTTTAGGTTTTGCACCAATTCCTGATATTCCTACTAACATATCTTTTGGTTTTTTATCAATTTTAATTGTATAAGGTTTCTTATAATCAAATTTATTTAAAACGGCATCACACCAAATTTCGTGATCAGTACCAGGATAGGCAACAATAAAAACGTGTTGCGGATTTGTATCAAAAAATTTATAACCGGTAAAACGAAAACAAAACGGTATTTTTTGTGATCTATTTTTATTTATGTTATTTAGGATTCCGGCCGTAAATAAAGAATAATTTTTACAATCGCTTCCGGTAGTTCTGCCGGTTGCAATTATTGCCGCCGGGCTTTTTATAGTTTGTTTACTTTCCGGCTCAACTTTATACCTGACCTCACTTTTTAAAAAATTCCAAATATTGTTAAGCGTTTTTTTTGGAGTGCTGCCTATAAAAAAAGAACTTATGTTTTTATATTGATTTGAATATTGATTATGTCCATTCAATATTTCATTTATAATGTCGTCAGTATTTTGTTGATCCTTTAAAATTTTTTCTTTGCCTTGATATGCTGGCAAATAGTTTAATAATTCGTTTCCGGTCATTAACTAAAAATTTTATTTAGTAAATTTCAAATAAAATATTGATTTTATCAAATTTTATCTAAAAAAAAAGGCCAATTAGTTAATATTAGTAATACTTTAATATTAATTAATTTGCCTTTGTAAGTGCAAATTAATTAATATTAACCATATTTCCAAATAATTGTATATTTTTTTACCTTTTCACCTTTAATAAATGAATTTTACCCTATATTTACGTAAAATTTACCGTTATGACAAACGACGAAAAACAAGTTTTGAAAACTATTTTATTTATTTTGGCGGCAATCGCAATGTGTTTTGCTGACAACATTTTTTAACTTTTGGGCCTGGATCATTCCGGGCCTATTTTTTTAACTTTAAAAAACAATTTTATGAAAGCATTTGAAAACGAAAAGGAAAAAATTTATTGGATCAGAATTAAAGACGGCAAATTTGTTTATTGGAACGGCGAAAAGGAAATTTTTTACGATGAAATGAAAGGCAAGATTATTAACTTTTATTTGAAAGTAAATGAAATTAACGGTCAGGAATTTGAAGAGTGTATTTTTACTTTGATTTGTGAAAATGAAAAGTATTTATTATCAATGCGCGTTGATAGTTCCTATTTTAGAATTTTTTGTAACTATCTGCCAAATTTAGATCTGAATGATACGGTACTTATAAAAGTAAAAATGGATATTGTCTTAGGAAAGAAAAAAGGCGCAATTTTTGTCAAGCAATTTGAAAAATGGATAAAAGCATATTTTGTAAGGGATAATATGAAAGATTATCCAGGACCTAAAATGATAACTTTAGGGGATAAAATTATTTACGATAATACTGATCAGGTAAACTATTGGAAAGCTTATTTAAAAAATATTTTTAAAGTCCAGCAAATTAGAAATAATCTAATTGGTAACGATCCTGACGATCTACCCTTTTAAAATGAAATAAGGCCCTTTTTTAAGGGCCTTATTTTTTTAATCTAAATATACTCGTTTGTAAAATATTTTGGTTTTTGCATCATAAAAATTACAATACCAAGCATCCATTTTTTGAGCAAAAATTATAAATCCAGGTAAGTTAGAAATATTACGATATTTTCTAACTTTTGACTTTGTTTCCGGTCTAAAAAATACTATTGCATTAAAATTTTTCATACATTTGTTTTGAAAAGGTAAAAGGCCGTTAAGGTCGTTTGTCTACCTTCGCCCGGTACCATAGGTTAAACCGGGTTTTTGTTTTGTAAATATTATATAAGAATATAAAAGGTAG
>CAIQHW010000203.1 GCA_903871715.1 uncultured bacterium | reverse complement strand
TCCAGTGCCAGTTAACGTGAAACGCTTTTTAGCACTAGAATTTGTTTTCATTTTTGGCATATCAAAAAAAATTTGGAGTGCAAAGGTAGCAACTTTTTTGATATCCACAAGATTTCTGTTGAAATTTATTTTTTCTTCTTAGGAGCTAACGTGATGAACATTTTTTTGCCTTCTAATTTTGGCAATTGGTCGGGCACACCATATTCTTCCAACTCTTGCGCAAATTTCAACAACAACACTTGTCCTCTATCAGCATAAGCAATGGCTCTGCCTTTAAATTGCACATAGGCTCTTACCTTATTTCCTTCTTTTAAAAAGTTAATTGAGTGTTTAACTTTGAAATTAAAATCGTGGTCATCCGTGTTTGGCGTGAAACGAATTTCTTTCATCTCTTGCGCCTTGGAAGCGGCTTTTGCCTCTTTTTCTTTTTTCTTTTTTTCGTACAAAAATTTATTATAGTCCACCATTCTACATACTGGTGGGTCGGCATTAGGGCTAATTTCAACCAAATCAATTTCCATTTTTCGAGCCATGGCAACAGCTTTTGGTGTATCATAAATGCCTGGTTCAATATTTTCGCCTACCACTCTCACTTGTGGTGCAGTGATGCCTTCGTTAATGCGGTGTTCTTGTTCTTTTCGTTGCGGTCCTCGATAAGGTGTGCGTTGGTAAGGCCTTGAACCTGTTGATGGAGTTGTGTTTGCAGGACGATTGAAATTTGGATTAAAGTTGGTAGCCAAGCGATGTTTTGTTTTGTTTGAAAATTTATTTTACGCAAATATCTTAATTTTTGAGCGATAAAAACAACATTTCTTTTTTATTCTACCATCATTTTTTTTATCAGCTCAATAAATTGGTCAATATCACCAGCTCCAATGGTGCATAAAACCTCAATTTTTCGTTGTTTTAGTTCATTCATCAAATCATTTTTTTGCACCACTTTTTTGTTGGCAATAGAAATATTTTGCAACAACATTTCCGAATTTACGCCTTCCATCGGCAATTCACGTGCAGGATAAATCGGCAACAGAATCAACTCATCACACAAACTCAGGCTTTCAGAAAAACCTTGAGCAAAATCTCTTGTTCTAGAAAACAAATGTGGTTGAAAAATTACAGTGATTTTTTTATCAGGGTAAATACTTCTAACAGATTTTAAAAATGGCGCCAACTCATTTGGATGATGAGCATAATCATCAATGTAAATTGTTTTTTCGTTCTTAACGATGTATTCAAATCGGCGTTTCACACCTTTAAATGCAGCCATTGCCGCTTTTATTTTTTCCAAGTCAATATTCAATTGCAATCCAACAGCAATGGCAGCAACAGCATTTTCTATATTGTACAAGCCATGTACATTCAACTCAAAACCTTCAATCAGCTTGCCTTTATGATTGATGTCAAAATGATAAGTGCCATGTTTGTAAACGACATTTTTAGTTTTAATTTCAGATTCATTCAAATCGAGTGAATAGCTAATTTTAGTTTTTGATTTTAAATTTTTGATTTTTGATTGAATCGGAATATTCATTTTATAAAACAAAGTTCCCTCCTCCTTCACTTGCGAAGCAAACTCCAGAAAAGTCTTTTCAAAATCTTCCAATCCACCTTTGTAAATATCCAGATGGTCAGGGTCAACCGCTGTAATGACAGCTATTTGCGGAAATAATTTTAAAAACGAACGGTCATATTCATCTGCTTCAACCACCACCCATTCATTTTTTCCAACTAAAAAATTGGAATTATAGTTCGCTGTGATACCGCCTAAAAATGCTGTGCAATCAAATCTGGAATGTTTGAGCAAATGCGCAATCATGCTGCTGGTAGTGGTTTTACCATGAGTACCGGCAACTGCAATCACTTTGCTTTGGTCAGTAATCCATTGCAAAATATCGCTACGCTTCACCACGATAAAATTATTTTGCTGATAATAAACCAACTCCAAATGTTCCTTAGGAATGGCTGGCGTATAAACTACCACATCTACATCTTTAGGAATCATTGCCACATTTTCATCAAAATGAATGTCGATGCCTTCGGCTTGCAACGCTAGTGTCAAAGGTGTTTCGGTTTTATCATAACCACTCACCTTTGCAC
>CAIQHW010000202.1 GCA_903871715.1 uncultured bacterium | reverse complement strand
TCATTGTAAATTGTATTTTGTTTATTGAACCAAATTAGACCAATAACTTTGCCAAAAATATTTTTTCAAAAATACTTTTGTTAAAAATTAAAACATGACAATTGACGAATTTAAATCGTTTCAGCCGCAATTACCCAATCAGCCTGGTGTTTACAGATATGTAAATACTGAAAATGTGATTTTATATGTAGGCAAAGCGAAGAATTTATTTAATCGTGTCAGTAGTTATTTTGTGAGCCTGCATGATAAACCTGCCCGTTTGCAATTGATGATTAAGCAGGCGCATCACATTGAATTCACGATTGTGAATAGTGAGAATGAAGCGTTGTTGTTGGAAAATAATCTCATCAAAGAATTTCAACCGAAATATAATATTCAGCTAAAAGATGGCAAATCATATCCTTGGATTTGCATTAAAAAAGAACCTTTCCCACGAGTTTTTTCAACAAGAAAATTTATTAAAGACGGCTCGGAATATTTTGGTCCATTTCCTTCAGGAACGGCTGTATTTACAGTTTTAGAGGTAGCAAAACAAATATTTCCATTCCGAACTTGTGCATTAAATCTGCAACAAAAAAATATTGAGCAACGAAAATTTAAAGTGTGTTTAGAATATCACATCGGCAATTGCAAAGGGCCATGTATTGGTGCTCAATCGGAAAATGAATACAATGAATTTGTGAAGCAATTTAAAAATATTGTGAAAGGACAAACGGCTGTGGTGTTAGAATTTTTGCAAAATGAAATGGAGTATCAAGTAGAGAAATTAGAATTTGAAAAAGCTGATTGGACAAAGAAAAAAATGTTGGCTTTAAAATCGTTCAAAGAAAAAAGTACGGTGGTTAGCCCTACGATTACGAATGTGGATGTGTTCAGCATTTCACAAGAAAATAATTTATCTTTTGTAAATTATATGAAAGTTGTGAATGGTTCCATCAATCAAAGTTATAGCATTGAATTGAAAAAACAATTGGATGAAACCAAAGAAGAATTGTTGGAATATGCCATTGAATATTTGCGAACAAAATTTGAAAGTCAGTCGCCTGAAATAATTGTTCCGTTTGACTTGCCAGACTTTGACGAGAAAATAATTATAACTGTTCCTATCATAGGTGATAAAAAACATTTGCTCAATTTGAGCGAAAAAAATGCAGTTTATTTCCGTGATAAATCTTTATCGGCAAATCCTGATAACACGATGAAGACTGAAGATTTTTCGGTGTTGAAAGAACTACAAAAAGATTTCAGATTGGTTGATGTGCCATTTCATATTGAGTGTTTTGATAACTCCAATTTTCAAGGTGATTTTGCGGTGAGTGCGATGGTGGTTTTTAAAAATGGAAAGCCGAGCAAAAAAGATTATAGGCATTTTAATATCAAAACTGTTGAAGGTCCGAATGATTTTGCTTCAATGGAAGAAGTCATCGAACGCCGTTACAGTCGGCTAATTGCAGAAGCTGGCGAATTACCACAACTAATTTTAATTGATGGTGGCAAAGGACAATTATCATCTGCTTATGCAGTTTTAAAAAAATTGGATTTGGTTGG
>CAIQHW010000201.1 GCA_903871715.1 uncultured bacterium | reverse complement strand
TTTTTTTATGCAAATTACACAACACGTTTCATTAGCTTTTTTAACAGATGCTCCATCCGATAAAACGGTATTGGGCAGCAAAACACATGATGCCTTAACCACCAATGCAGCTACATTTCCTAATCTACCCCATTTGCCGGCTGCTATTAAAGCGGCTAATGACGATTTGGTAAACAAAATTGCTGCTGCTGAAAACCATGATAGAGCTGCCATTGACAACCGTGATGCTTCGGAAGTGGCTTGGGATAAAATTATGAAAGAAAATGCCAAATATGTAGAAACTATGGCAAATGGCGATGTAACCATTATTGATAAAAGTGGCTACCCTGCTACAAAAGATAAAAGAGAGCCTCGAAGTGTGCCCAACGATTGTCAAAATCATCAAACATCGGTTGATGGATTGGTGGGGAGGGTAAAAACCAGTGTAAATGCGGATACAAATATAGATGCATTTTTATTTATTGCCAAAACATTGGGTGTAACGATTCAACAAATGGGCAATCAAATTAATTTTACAGTTGGTGCCGAAAAGATTTCGATAATTATTGATACGCATCGAGCGGTTACATTTACAGGGCTTGTTAGTCATGTGCCGATGCAGGTATAAGTAATGGGGGTAAATGTTGCTGGCAATAATCAATTAACAACTGCCAAAATAGTATCGCCACAATAATAGTCATCAGTCGTTAGTAAAAGGCAAGCGTAGGAATAGTAAACTATTGTTAGTACTCATCACTATTGTTGAATAACTAATAACCTAATCATAGCCATTAGCCGCAGAAAATTTTATTTTCTAATTGCTAATGGCTATTTTATTTTTAAGGCTTTACATTTTCTCTGGCACTTCGATGCCCAACAAGTGCATCGCTTTTTTAATAACTGTTGCTACCATTTCAACCAAATGCAATCGAAATTGTATTTCGGCTTCTGTGTTGGCTTTTAACACACTATGTACGGCATAAAACGAATTAAATTCTTTAGCCAAAGCATAAGCATAATTAGCCAAATGCGCTGGGTTATGTTCTTTGCCAGCTTCTAAAATTTTGGTAGGAAATTGTAAAATTTGCTGCACCAATTTTTTTTCGGCTTCATTCATCACATAAGCAGCAACACAATCGGCAAGTGGTTTTCGAACCAAAATATTCTTTCTTAAAATCGAACAAATTCGAGCATGCGTATATTGTATGAAAGGACCTGTGTGTCCATGAAAATCAATACTTTCGGCTGGGTTAAAGAGCATCTTTTTCTTGGGGTCAACCTTCAACAAAAAATATTTCAACGCACCCATGCCCACAGTGTAAAACAATTTTTCTTTTTCTTCATCATTCAATCCTTCCACTTTTCCCAATTCTTCGGTGGTTGATTTAGCTGATGCCATCATTTCAGCCATCAATTCATCGGCATCAACCACTGTGCCTTCGCGGCTTTTCATTTTACCATTAGGCAATTCGACCATGCCATAACTTAAATGATAAACGCCATCGGCATAAATTTTTCCGAGCTTTTTTAAAATCAATTGCAATACTTTGAAATGATAATCCTGCTCATTGCCCACCACATAAATGCTTTCATCCATTTCGTAGTCATCATACTTCAATTGCGCTGTGCCAATATCTTGTGTGATGTAAACTGAAGTGCCATCTTTTCGTTGTAAAACTTTTCTATCCAATCCATCCAAAGTTAAATCAATCCAAACCGATTTATCTTCATCCTGCACAAACACACCTTGCTGCAAACCTTCAGCCACAGCGGTTTTACCGAGCAAATAAGTATTGCTTTCGTAATAAGTTTTGTCGAATGTTACACCCAACATTTTGTAAGAAGTATCAAAACCTTCGTATACCCAACTGTTCATCATCTTCCACAACTCTATCACTTCGGGCTTTCCAGCTTCCCAATCTAAAAGCATTTGTTGAGCTTCCATCATCATCGGATTTTTTTTTGCAACTTCTTCATCACTCCATCCGCTTTCTTTCAATTTTAAATTTTCAATTTTAAATTGTTTATCAAACTCCACATAATATTTCCCAACCAAATGGTCGCCTTTCAAACCGCTACTGGCAGGTGTTTCACCGTTTCCAAATTTTTGCCAAGCCAACATGCTTTTGCAAATGTGAATGCCTCTGTCATTTACCAAAGTTGATTTGATGACCTCATTGCCGCAAGCTTTTAATATTTCGGAAATAGAATGACCTAATAAAATATTTCTTACATGCCCCAAATGCAAAGGCTTATTGGTGTTGGGCGATGAATATTCTACCATCACTTTTCTGTTTGTGGTTGGCGATTGCCCAAAAGCAGCATTGTTTTTTGCAGTTACGAATTCATTCAACCAAAAGTTGTTGGAGAAAACAATATTCAAAAAACCTTTCACCACATTGTAAGATTCAATGTTTGCATTTTTGGCTTTTAATTTTTCGCCAAAAAAATTACCTGTGGCTTCAGGATTTAATTTTGAAAATTTGGTAAATGGAAACACAACAATCGTGCAATCACCAGTATAATCAACTGGTGTAGCATTTATCTGAATGGAATTGGCATCAATATTTTGTTGAAAATTTTCTTTTACAATTTCTTCAACAGCAATTTTTAAAAAATCGAACATGGTTTTATTTTTTCTTTCACAAAGAACGTAAACAATAAACGAAATAAAAAAGCCAACCGTTTAAAGTTGGCTTTTTAGTTTTTCGATACTAAAAATATTACGCTTGTTTCACCATTTGAATTTCAGCATTAATTTTCACTTCGTCCGAAAGCACCATTCCGCCTGCTTCTAAAGCTGCATTGTAGCTCAATCCCCAATCGCTTCTGTGTAATTTTCCCGAAACAGTAAAGCCAGCTTTAATGTTGCCCCACGAGTCTTTTGCAATGCCACCAAATTCAACATTTAACTTTACAGGTGCGGTTACATCTTTCATAGTTAAGTTGCCTTCCATTAAAAAATCATCACCATCTTTTTCAAATTTTGTAGATTGAAATTTGATGGTTGGAAATTTTTCAACTTCGAAAAAATCTCCAGTTTTTAAATGTCCATCACGTTGTTCGTTGCTGGTTGAAATGCTTGCTACATCAGCACTAAAAGAGACAGAAGCATTGGTAAAATCATCTCCTTCGCTTTCTGCTTCTACTTGGAAAGATTTAAAACCACCAGTAACATTTGTAATCATCAAATGCTTTACTTTAAAGTTTACTTCGCTGTGTGTTGGGTCTAAAGCCCATTTAATTTTTGTCATTGTTTATT
>CAIQHW010000200.1 GCA_903871715.1 uncultured bacterium | reverse complement strand
TTTTTACTACACACACAAAGAATGATGCCGCGATGTTTTAATTCTTTTAGCCAATGTTGAAAATGGCTAAAAGCCTTACCAATTCCCAAGTTGCCGATTTGTAAATTTTCCCAACCATCATCGCCCACAATGCCGCCCCACATGGTGTTATCTAAATCAATGACCACACATTTTTTAAATTTTCCTTGAATGGCAGCAACGATATTGGTAAAATGTTTTGCCATCACAGGCAAAAGATCTAAACTAAAAACCATCGATGTTTGAATATACAATGGTGCTGCAAACGTAGCACAAAAGACACTTTGTATGGCTAACGTTTGCACGTCTAAAATAAAAAGCGATGGTTCGATGCTGCTCCATTGCATCAATTCGACATTCAATTTTCTGATTTGAAATAAAAAAGAATGCGCAGTTTTATTGGCAAAATTCCCAAAAATAGAATCGTTCAATTCTATTAAGTTGCTCAAAATAATTTTTGATTTACCTGATGATTTGATGGTGGCAATAAAATTTTTCAATTGCACTAAATAGGCTTCAGCGAAGGTTGTTCGAGCCGTTGTAGCAGTTTCGTAAAATTGATTTTGCAATTGTTGCACCGAAATAGAAATGAAAATATAGTCGGGTTGAAATTGATACAAACCCGAAAATGGGTTTAAAATTTCTTGCTCAATTTGATTGATATCGGCTTCGTAAACTTCAAAATTAAAACCTGCCGTAGCTCCAAATCCTTCGATGGCAATGTGCATCAATTGCGAAGGATGGTCGGCTAAAACCGCTATTTTAATGGCTTTGGAGCTGGGTTTATTTTTTACCGCTTTTTTTAGTTCGTTGAATGAAAACATTTTAAAAAAAATTAAAAAGAAAATTGAATACGCAACGAAAGTTATTTTTTCGATTTTAAAGGTTTTACTTCTTCAACCACTGGTTTTAATTTTCGTTGTTCATTCCACCACATGCCAATAGCAGCAAGGGTTAGCAGTAATAAGGCAATAGAACCTATGAATGAAATAGTTTGCCCTTGCAAAAATGCTTTGGGTTCAAACTTGAAAACAATTTTGTGATTGCCTGCTGGCACAACTATGCCACGTAAAATATAATTTACCCGAAAATGTTCTACAGGTTTATCATCCAAATAAGCTTGCCAACCTTTGCCTTTTGTATCGGCATAAAACACTTCGCTGAATACAACTAATTGTTCTTTTGTCGCATTGTAGCTGTATTCCAGCACATCCATATCATTTTTAGTGAGCGAAATTTTTGCCGAAGAATCTTTTTCAAAAAAATTTTTTGAAACCGAATTTTTAAATTTTGACGCATCAATTATAGCAGTGGTGTGCGCATTAAAACTCTTCAACGCCATAATTTCTTCACGAGGCGAATTAACCCATTGCACTGTATCAACCATCCATGCATTGCCCATTGCGCTTGGGTTTAGCTGTGGCATCTCTTGCCCATTTTGCCCTTTGCCAATAAAATATTTGGTGTTGAGCATATTGAAAACTTGCATGTTGCCTTTGCCCAAACACGAATCAATCAAGTCTTGATAACGAGCTAATTTTGCTGGATTGTAGCCCCCAATATTTTTATGAAAATAAGATGGGGTGGCTTCATTGTATGGGTTTGGAGAATAATAAACGCGATAGCTTAAAGCTGGGTCTTTTAAAATTTGCTCATCGGCAGCAGTGGGTTGAAAGTTGGTTTCTGAATCAGCAGCATCGCGATATTTATCGTAGTTTAAGTATCTAAAATCCAAACTCCACAAATCAATGATGGATGCTAAACCAATAATTATCATCACCACATTTTTGTTTAGTTTGTTTTTTGCAAAAGCCCACAATGCGCCAGCAGCAATTATTACAAACAATATCGAACGAAAAGCATCCATTTGTGCCATATGTTCTCTATCACCTTTTAAAGCAATCAAAATTTTATCAACCACACTTTTTACAGCATCACTTGCGCCGCCGCTTCCTCTGCCAAATGAATCTATTAATTGTGATTTTAAACCATCATCTTCGCCGCTGATAAAATTTAAAAAGATAGATGGCATGAGCGCAAACATCAGCAAAACAGCACCCATGATGATGCTCGTGATTTTTAATTTTTTAAACAGCTCTTCTTTGCTTACCTCACCATCTACAATTTTTTTCAAGGTCATCATGGCGAAAACAACAAAAGTAAATTGACACAAAACCAAAATCATTTCGGGTGTTCTAAATTTGCTGTACATGGGCAAATGGTCGAACAAAAAATAGTTGATGCTGCTGAAATTGCTGCCCCAAGCCATTATCAACGACATCAATGCTGTGGCAAACAACCACCAACGCATTCTATCTTGTACTAAAAAAATGCCGAGTAAAAATAAAAAGCAAACGATGGCACCCAAATAAACTGGTCCGCTAGTAGACGCACCATGAAAAGTTTTTGGTCCCCAATAAGTGGGAATGGAACGAGCAAAATCGGAAGCGTTAGACTCGGGAACACCAGCATTTACAAGCTCTTTAAATACTTTGCTGTCATCATTTAATCTACCACCCGATGCGCCACCATAAATATCTGGCACTAAAAAAGTCATGCTTTCCATTTTGCCATAGCTCCACATAAAGGCGTAATTTTTATCCAACCCTTTGCTATTTTTTGTACTAGTAGAATTACCTGCTACCAATTCGCTGCCGCCCCTCATGGTGTCTTTAGAGTATTCATAAATGACCCATAACTGTGCGAAATTGGCTGCCACAGACAATCCTATGGCAATGGCAAATGTAGATGAAGCGATGATAAAAGTTTTCCATTGCTTGTTGAAATAGGTTTCTATAAATTGATAAGTGAAATACAAACCCAACATCAAAAACATGTAGAAAGTGATTTGCGGATGGTTTGACTTGATTTGGAAAAATAAAAACATAGCGCACAACATCGCTCCCAGCCAGTATTTGCGTTGAAACAACAACATCACACCTGCTACAATAAATGGCATGAAACCGATGCAACGGGCTTTGGTATTATGCCCAGCTTCTAAAATAATAATGTTGTTGGAAGATAGCGTAAACAGCAAAGCCCCGATGGCACTGAGCCATGGGCTGCAACCCATTACAATCAACAACAAATAAAAACCGAGAAAATAATAAACAGCAAATGATGATGGCGATTTGAAAGTGGCTTCAAACGGCACTAACAAATGCCCAATGATAGGATTTTTATATTCTACACCTACCATAAAAGCTGGCATGCCGCTAAATAAGTTATTAATCCACAAAGCAGATTCGCCAGTTTTTTCGCGATGTTCGGTGGCTTCGTGTTGCATAGCTGTAGCTTGAATAGCGTCATTTTGCTGTAACACTTTTCCTTGAAAAGCTGGCATAAAATAAATACACACTAACACCACACCAATGAAAAGGGGTAATAAATTTTTGACGAATTTCTGATTCATAATGGAAAGAATAATTTGGGCTAAATATCTAAAAAGATGAGTAAAAAAATGGCGGATTTTGAAAAGATTTTTAGACTCTGAAAATTATTTCTTTGCTAAAAAAAATTGCAAAAAAATAAACTGCTACAATCTCCATCCAATATAGGTTTCAAAATATTCGGCTTGTCCTAAATAAGTTTTCAATTTCACACCGCAATAAATTTGTAGCATTTTTTCTTGATTCCAACTCCATAATATATAATTGATGTGCAGGTTTTGAAATATGCCAGCACCATTTTGCCCGTTGTATAAATAATAACCAAACGAGCCACCAAAGCTCATTTTGCCAAAAATAAATTCATCGCCAAAAATCAATCCAACCTTGTTGGTAAAGGTGGCAATATCACTTCTTGTTTCGTAAAAATTCATGGCATCATGCACTCCTTTATCATATTGATACCACAAGCCAAATTGCCAGCGATTTTTATAACACCATCTTTTATCAATGCCTAAATAAACCGTGTAATAAGGGTCTTTTGGTCCACCAATTACATTTCCATTTCGGGCATATCCTAATCGCACATCCAATTTTAATTTTCGAGAGTAATTAGGTATTGCTACTGTTCTGAAATTTGCTGGAGTGTGGCTAATAAAATTTTGAAAACCCAAATGAAGTGCATACACATTTATACCCAAATTAGGTGTCGTAAATTTTGCATTGGAATAATGCGTAAAACTAAAAGTAGCTGTGAGCAAGCCACTGTTTTGAATTTGACAAGTAGCACCAAATTTAAATTGAGTAGCTTCGTTGATAGTTGAGCCAATTACATTGTTGATAGAATCAGTTAGTCTATCATATTTTTTGGTGAAATAAGCCAAGCCATCAGCCACTCCAAAATAGGCTGTAAAATTTTTTCTTTTCAAAAAATTAAATTGCACCAATGGCATCAATGCAAAACTTTCACCCAAATTTTTATCATTAAAATTGGCGTATATAAATTGTACACCGCATAATGGAAAATGATATGATTGATGCCACTCTTTGCTACCGAATGTTTGCCGCAATAATTTTATCTCGAAACCGCCAACAAGCTGATTGGTATTGGGTTTGAACTTTGGTGTATGTTTGTAAATTTTAGCTCCATACACATCGCTTTCCAATTTCAAATTGCCCAACAAAACATCTTGCTGCGCAAAAATTATAGTTGGAAAAAGAAATAAAATGGTTGCAAAGAAAAATTGACGAAGCATAAATTGTTGGCGAACTTACAAAAAAATTTGCTTCTCAAATTACTACACCACCACCGCTCCTTCTTCTTCTTTCAATCGCATAATCTGGTCTAAAGCATCAGGTACTACATCGCTGCAAATAGTGATGAATGCTCCTTTTGGTGCATTTTTAATCACGAAGTCGATAGATTCTTTTTCTTGTTTGAAAACAGTAACTTTTTTGCCAGCATCAACAGATTTAATTCCTTTCAAAATTAAATCAATGATTTCCTGTTCGCTTTTACCACGTAAATTTCTATCCTGACGAATAACTATTTCATCAAAAATTCCAGCAGCAGCTGCGCCTAATGAAATCGTATCTTCATCACGTCTGTCGCCCACTCCGGCAATTACACCAATGCGTTTTGTAGCTTCCACTTGCTTCACAAATTTTCCAATTGCCATGATGCCATGTGTGTTGTGAGCATAATCTACCATCACCGTAAAGTTTTTGAAATGGAACATATTCATGCGTCCAGGTGTCTGCGCAGCCGATGGTACAAAGGTTTCCAGCGCTTGCTTCACATCTTCAATTTTGAAATTACGAATGTGCGATGCCAACACAACCGGTAAAACATTGGCAATATTAAACTCTGCTCTGCCACCAAAAGTGATTGGGAAATTTGCCGCTCTATCAATTCTGATTTTCCAAGTTCCTTTCATAATGGTGATGTAGCCATTTTCATAAACCGCCGCCAAACCGCCAGCCTTGCAGTGTTCTTTGATTCTTGGATTATTTTCATCCAACGAAAACAAAGCTACTTTACATTCCAAACCTTCTCTCATTTTATACACCAAATCATCATCGGCATTTAAAATGGCGTAACCAGTTGGCAACACACTTTCAGGCGTAACTGCTTTCACACGAGCCAATTGTTCCAAAGTATCAATGCCTTGCAACCCAAGGTGGTCGGCAGCTACATTGGTTACAATAGCAATATCACAATTATGAAAACCTAATCCTGCACGTAAAATTCCACCACGGGCACACTCCAAAACTGCGAAATCAACAGTGGGGTCTTTTAAAATAAATTCAGCACTTACAGGTCCAGTACAATCGCCTTTCATCATCAATTGATTTTGGATGTAAACGCCGTCAGTGGTTGTGTACCCAACTTTGTATCCCATTTGCTTCGCAATATGCGCCATCATTCTGGTAGTAGTTGTTTTACCATTTGTTCCACTAATCGCGATGATTGGAATACGAGCCGAAGCACCTGGCGGATACAACATATCAATCACAGGCTCGGCAACATTTCGAGGCAAACCTTCGGTGGGTTCTAAGTGCATTCTGAAGCCTGGCGCAGCATTCACTTCCAAAATTGCTCCACCATTTTCATGCAATGGCTCACTTAAATTTTCTGCCATGATATCAATGCCACAAATATCCAAACCAATAATTCGTGCAATGCGTTCACACATAAAAATGTTGGAAGGATGCACCAAATCTGTTACATCAGTAGCTGTGCCGCCTGTAGAAATATTCGCAGTTGGCTTCAACCAAAGCTCTTCGCCTTTTGCTAAAACAGTTTTTAAAGTATAATTTTTATCCGCTAAAATTTTTTCGGTGAAGGAATCAACCTTGATAGAAGTCAAAACTTTTTCATGACCAAAACCTCTTCGTGGGTCTTCATTCACTTTATCAATTAATTGTTGGATGGATGATTTGCCATCGCCCAAAACTGCTGCTGGCGTACGTTTGGCGGCGCAAATAAATTTGTAGTTAATCACTAAAATTCGAT
>CAIQHW010000199.1 GCA_903871715.1 uncultured bacterium | reverse complement strand
TTTCGCACCTATCCCTTTTAATACAAAAGTGATATTATAAGGCAAAACCACTATGTATAACTGAAAATAAAGCGCATCACAAAGGTTAAAAAAATGGTTTATTTATTTCCATTTTGCAGGTCGCTGTAATTCAAATTCATTTTTTAATTTTATTTTTTCTGGAAGTAAGGATTTCTTAAACTTGTCTTCGTGTCGTTCTAATAATATAGTTAGGGTAGATTTATTTTTCAAATCATTAGAGAAAAGTTTTGGAGGGAAGAATGTTATTATCTTAATTAGGGGATTTATTTCTTTTACAATGTCAAGAGCTGGTGTTAAATCGCTATCAGCGCAAAACAAAAAAATAACATCACAGTTATTTAATGCAACATCTCTTATAATATAGGCAGCTAAAGCAACATCCGATTTTTTTTCCTCCCAATATTCTATATTATAACTATCTTTTTTTGTACATTGTTTACATTCTATTTTTCGCCACTTATTTCTTCTTTTAAAATTGCCCAAAATAACATTAAAATTTTTGTTTTCTTGATTAGCTTGGAATAATGCGCTTTGATTTTTTGCTTTTGCGACATCGTGCTGTATGGCTGAAAAATATCTTACTGCTTCTAAATTTTGATGTGGTTTTAAAAATAATGTTGTAAAAATTGTTAAATCTTGCCAATAGTATTTTCTCCAATTTTTTGCCCTTAAGGCTTCATAATAATTGAAGCCATCAAAATACGCAATAACTTTCTTTTGATGTGTCATAAAATAAATAAAGCCCTCTATAATTGAGGGCTTCATGCCTAAGAGTTTCCCATCTCAGGGGTATAAAGAACTTTCGTCCTTGATGCAAAAGTACAACAAAAAATTGGGTTTGCAATACTGCTCCACTAAAATTTTCAACATTGAATTGTGGGTTTTATTTTTCAGAAACGAACCAAAAGAAAATGATTTTGTAATTTTGTATCCTCATTACATAATTACAACTTTTGAGTTTGGATAATTTTGATTTTAAGGGCGAAATAGAAAAGGAAATCCGAAAAACTTTCTTTGGTGAAAATCCTTTGTCTATTTATAACGCTATCAGCAATAAAAGTTTCCAAAAACTGTTTGAATTATTAGAAGAGCAAATGGTGTCTTATGGTTCTTACAAAAGCATTAACTACATTGCATTTATACAAGAATTTGGCGCAGAAGTAAACAACGATTTACAAGCCTACTTCAAATCCAATGAGTTTAAGGAAAGTGATTTTATTGATTTAAAAAAAAACTACGAAATATTGCTTCGTTCTGTTTATTACAAAGCCATTGCTGATGAATATTTTGAAGAAGCAATAGACTTTGGCTACTTTTTAAAAGGTTTTTTTGGAGCATTCAAAAAGGTCTACTTGGTTGAATTAGTTGAAAATCTTGAAAAATTAATCCATGAAATAGATGAGGAAGAAATTAAACTAAAACAAAGAATTGAAGATAATACACAGTTGATGTACACTTATTTTATTGAACCAGCCACAGAAACAATAAATGAAGTAATCATCACGCCATTAGAGCAAGAATTGATAAAAGCAGGATTGATTGGAGCGAATTGCTCTAATGTTGCTCCAATGCCACTCCATCCGATTAGTAAAAAATCTACGGAATATTTATATCAGAATACAAAAATGGATTGGTTAGGCGAACGAATTGCCCTACTTTATTTATTCAATTTAGTCATGCCAAATTCATTACAAGATACACGACTTAAAATCAACCATTTCATCAGCAAATACTATACTTTCAAGGGTGAATCAATCACAGTAAAACAAGTGGAAAAACTGAAGTCTTATTTGATTTCGCAACACATCAATAACGCTCAAAAACTAAAGCCCGATTTTCTTTTGAAAATAGAAGAAATTGTTGGAGGGATTTAGTTTTTCCATTAGAGTTATTTGCTCCAATTATGCTCTAATGACGCTCTAATGAGATTGCATTAAAGTATCTACACATCCCGAAATTTGTACCGAATTTATTGAAATAAAAAAAGCCTCAACGCTTGTAACATTGGGGCTTTTCGGGGGCGTTAGTTCTATGTGATAAAACAGACGCATTGACACCGTCAGTAATGGGTTTGAATCCCATACGCTCCACAAAATTAGACCAATTTTTTCACAAACCAAAATTTATTTTCAAAATGACACTATCAGAATTATCAGAAAAGTACAATACACAAGAAAAGTGCATCGCACATCTTGAGCAAGTAAGGTGGCATGGAAGCCCTTGCTGTAACCATTGCGGGTCAAGTAAAGTAAAGAAACGAAAGCGAAGTTTATTGCAATGGCATTGCCAAAAATGCAATAAAGATTCATCGGTTTTGTACGGAACTATTTTTGAAGGCAGCAGATTAAAATTACCAAAATGGTTTCAATTAATCGGATTAATGCTTCATGCTAAAAAAGGAATTTCTGCAAAACAAATTAGCAGAGATATTGGCGTAACCTACAAAACAGCATGGTATAGCGCAATGCGTGTGCGTTGTGCGATGTTGGATTGGGGCGAAATGTTAGAAGGCATTATCGAAATGGATGAAACTTATGTTGGTGGTAAACCAAGAAAACGAAACAGTAATATCAATGGTGCAAATGATGAGAATGTTGCGCAACTTGGAAACGTGTATGCAAGAGAAGATAGAAAAATAAAACGTGGCAGAGGCACAAAAAAAGTACCAGTGGTGGGCATTGTAGAGCGAAATGGAAATGTAATTGCAAAAGTGATGAGTACATTAACTTCAAAAGATTTGATGGGCTTGTTAAAGAAAACTGTGAAAACAGAAGGCTCAACTTTAATGACTGATGATTACAGAGCATACAGCAAAATGAATGAATTAATTGAACACTTTTCAATCAATCATTCTGCTAAAGAATATGTACGTGGTGCTATACACACCAATACCATTGAGGGTTTTTGGAGCATCATTAAAAATGGAATCAGAGGGCAATACCATGTGTTGAGCAAAAAATATTTGCCGTTTTATTTAGCTGAATTTTGTTACCGATATAATCGCCGCAAAGATAGTTCTGATGAGGTGTTTGAAGAAACGATTGATAACACAGTCGTCAATGAAAAATGCTTTGAAGACTACAAACCGAAAGGAGATGTTAAGCGAATTGTGTACCCGAATAAAAGGAAAAAGAAAAACAAATCGAAGTGTGAAACTGCATCTGTTAAATGATTACTTCAACTGAAATAAAAAAGGTGAAATGATTGCGTCATCTCACCTTTTTAAAATTCATCGGTCGTGTAGTTTAATGGATAAAACCATGCCCTGCTACGGTATTGATGTGAGTTCGATTCTCATCACGACCTTTTTCTTTTCAATTGGTAGCGTAGCTTAATTGAATAAAGTAACTGTTTTGCGAACGGTTTTATGTGGGTTTGAATCCCTCCGCTACCTTTTTTATTTTGCAAAGTTAGAAACTTTATTTCATTTTCTTTGCAATAATTTATTAGCACTACTTCAATTTAATAGCCAAATCATTTTTTGAAGAGCCATAAATAATACCATCAAAATCCTTTTTGCTTTTTGTTGCTCTTTTCAAAAGTTTGTCAATTTTCTCTTGTAAAGTAGGGCAAGAACCAAGCAAAATTTGTTGTCCAATCCCAGACACATCGCCTTTGTAGATGACATCATAATTTGCCAATGGCTCACATTGAACGAAGATGTATTTTCCTTCGTTTCTTTTTACTCTTGCTATTGAGTTGTCTTTTGATTTGTCTTTAAAAGTTACAGCCAAATCTCTTTGAGTAGATTTACCAATAATAATAGCATCATAAATTTTACCTTGATTAGCAGTTTCAACATTTGCATTTTGCATCGAAGCATCAATAATTTGTGCTGGCGATTTGCAATCAATATCATGGATTTTATTGGCAAATGTAAATGCTACTTCATAATCATTTGAAGGCTCATTCCAAAAGAAAACCATTTTACCATTCGTCTTATCAACCCTTGCTAATCCTAAATCAGCACCTTGTTGAAACGAAGATAATCCAATGCAAAAAATGATACACGATAAGACTAAAATAATTTTTGGTTTCATTGTTATTTTTGTTTTTAGAAATTAATAAAGTCTAAGTGTATAGCAACCTTTTGATGTAATTGTTACTGAACCTGTCCAAGATTTTTCATCTCTCACTGTTTGATAAGTAGCCCATAAACCAGCAGTGTCTTCTTGTGCTTGATAACTATATGTAGCTGGTTTTGCAGTGTATGTAAAACAACCACTTGCACCGCAAGAAGGAGCGGAAGAATAATCAGATGTAATTGAGCCAGTTGTTCCATCTGCCATTTGAACTGTTACTTTCATCAAACTGCTTGCCTTATCATTCCAAAAAGTTGCAGTCCCTTTATATTGACAAGAACCGTCATCATCTGTTGCAGCAGAATTGTAAGTTAATGAACTTGGGTCTGTGCAGCCCATAACTTTCTTTTTACAACTGTGTAGTAGAGTTGCGGAAACGATTAGCACCATTGATGCCATAAGAGTAATTCTTTTCATTGTGTTGTTGTGTTTTAGTTTGTTAAAAAATAGGATGCAAATATTGAAAAATATTTTTGGCTGTTATTTTACAACATGTACCTTTGCGTTTACAATTTGTCAAAATTTATGCAAAAAATAGGTCAGAACTTAAAGCAGATAAGGGAATTGAAGAACTTCACACAAGAATATGTTGCTGGGAAATTAAAAGTTAGCAGAGCCTCTTATATCAAAATGGAGAACAATGAAATTGATGTAAAATTTGAG
>CAIQHW010000198.1 GCA_903871715.1 uncultured bacterium | reverse complement strand
TCGGATTTTTTCTGAATAGCCTTTTTAATTAAAATTAGATAGTAAAAAAGTTACCCAATATGAGTTCATACATTTTAAAATCTAAAGCTTCTTATTTTCTAAATTTCAAAACCTCAGATTTCACTTCATTTAATATAGAGCCAATTTTATCCAGCGTCAATCCGCCTTCAGGTAGTTGATTACTGATGTAGCTTACAAACTTCCACACCTCCTGCACTTCACTTATGTTTACTTCATAATCCTTATATTGAGGATTCAGCGAACGCAAGGTCAAACTTCGTTTATTTTTAATTTGATTGAAAGCCAGCTTAAAAACAATACCATTATTTTTCGTCAAAATAATATAAGCGTATTCATCTTTTATATCATTCCAATTTTCTAAGTACTCGGCTAAAACGTATGATTTATCAGGAATAGGCAACATACTATCGCCTTCAATTTGAAACATCCTATATTTCCTTTCACTACTTGTGATAACGGGCAATTGAAACTTAGGCAATGATTCAATGTAAGCTGGATCGAAAAAGCCCAAAGCATAGCCTGCTTTGGCTTTGATAGGCACTACTTCAATATTTTCTACATTGTTTGAATCAACTGTGGTAGCAAGAATACGCAATTTGGAGCCTGTGATAAATACATCATTGCCAGCTTGCAATTGCTTTAACTTGAATTCTCCAATTTTACTTAAGTCATGTTTTAAAAGTGCATCAATGCTTATTTTAAAATATTCAGCTACCGCCACCAAATCTTCATTGGGCATATTGCTGCGAATACCATTTTCATAGCTGTTCAGCTTTGCACGGCTCATTGCTAATGCGTCAGACAGTTCTTCCTGGCTCTTATTTTTTTGATTTCTTAAAAATTTAATGTTGCTGCCTAAAAATATTTTTGTTGATTTCATTTTTAATGATACTTTACGTAACCAATAATTGATACTAATAGTATCAAAGGTAAAAAGAAAATTGAAAAAGCAAAATGAAAAATGATAGAACGAACTATTTCACATATGGATTTGGATACGTTTTTCGTATCAGTGGAGCGAAAGCTGCATCCTGAGCTCAATGGAAAGCCTGTGCTGGTTGGCGGCACTGGCGACCGTGGTGTGGTAGCATCGTGTAGTTATGAAGCCAGAAGCTATGGAATTCATTCGGGGATGAGCATGAAGATGGCCAGACAATTGTGCTCTGAAGCATTGGTAATTAAAGGCGACCATGAGCAATACAGTAAATATTCAAACATCATTACCGATATTATTAAAGAAACAGTACCCGTATATGAAAAGACTTCGATTGATGAATTTTATATGGATTTAACGGGGATGGATAAATTTTTCGGGTGCTACAAATTTGCATCAGAACTACGTCAACGGATTATTAAAGAAACTGCTTTGCCGATTTCATTGGCAATGTCATCGAATAAAACCGTAGCAAAAATTGGCACCGGGCAAGCAAAGCCCAATGGTCAAATTGAAATTATACATGGCCTTGAGAAAGAATTTCTGGCTCCACTTTCTATCAAAAAAATTCCGATGGTGGGTGATAAAACTTACCAATTGTTGCGCAATATGGGTATTGAAAAAATTAAAACCATTCAGGAAATGCCTGTTGAATTGATGCAACAGGTATTGGGTGAAAATGGCTTAATGATTTGGCGAAAAGCCAATGGTATTGACACTTCGCCAGTAGAACCCTACAATGAACGCAAATCCATTTCTACCGAATCAACATTTGATAAAGACACTATTGATGTAACTTATTTGAAACAAATGATGATTAGCATGACTGAAAAATTAGCGTATCAACTGCGTAGTGAAAACAAACTTACATCGTGTGTTACAGTAAAAATCAGGTACAGCGATTTTAATACTTACACTATGCAAAGCCGCATTCCATATACTGCTTTGGACCATTTGCTGATTGATAAAGCAAAAGAATTATTTGAAAAACTTTTTCAAAAAAGATTGCTAGTACGATTGATTGGAATTCGGTTTAGTCATTTAGTACAAGGCAGTTATCAATTCAATCTATTTGATGACATGAGAGAAAAAATATTACTCTACGATGCTATGGATAAGCTTAGAAACCGCTACGGAATTGATGCTGTGCAACGTGCCTCGGCAATGCAGATAAAAAAACATTCGTTTGTAAATCCGTTTAACGGAATAAAAACTATTGGTGGTTTGGTTAAAAAATAGGATATGATTATCGGACAAATTTGGATTCAAATTCCAAATTTGTCCGAGTCTTGTTTTAAAAATTTTCTTTAAATAGACAACAAATTCTCTAAATAAAGAGTTTCCAAGGTTTCACCACAATACCATTGCTACGGGTTTGATTCATGTTTCCAGAATAACAAACCTGCATATTGATTTTGTTCTTTGAAATATTATCTAAGTATAACAATGATTTATAGTAATCATTATTAAGCGTTGAACCTGATTTAATTTCAATGGCTGTTGGCTTGTTCGGCGAATCAATCAGTAAGTCGATTTCATTGCCAGTCTTATCACGCCAGTAATATAAATCATCTTGCAACCCATTGTTGAATAGGTTCTTTAGTTGATTAATAATGATTAAATTTTCAAACAAAGCACCTTTGTAAGCATGGTTATCAATCATATCAACTGATGAAATTCCAAGTAACGAGCACACCAAGCCAGTATCATAAAAGTATAATTTCGGCGATTGCAAAACCCGTTTGTTGTAATTGTTGTAATAAGGCCTAAGCAAATAAATAATGTAACTACTTTGCAAAATATGTAACCAAGCGTTTACAGTTTTATTATCAATGCCACAATCATTTGCTAATGAGTGCACATTTAAAATTTGCCCAACTCTGCCTGCACACAAGCGCATGAGTTTTGTAAATAACCCAAGATTATTGATGTTTTTCAATTGCCGTACATCACGTTCAACATACGTGTGAATATAATTTGGATACCAATCTGTTGGAGAAATTTTCTTGCTGATAAGTTCAGGATAAAACCCTTTAAAAATGTTTTCAGCATAATTTGATTTAAGCATTTTGGCTTGCTGTAATTCAATTAATGAAAGTGGTAGCAAATGCAAATACGCCACTCTACCTGCCAGTGATTGC
>CAIQHW010000197.1 GCA_903871715.1 uncultured bacterium | reverse complement strand
TGCTAAAATATTTTTGCATCGTTTTATTTTTTCTTCAAAGCAGTTTGGCTGTATTTGGACAATGTGAAAATTGTTGCAACGACTGTTTGGGTTTTACTTTTGACAAAGGAATTTTCACCATACCAAATGTGAATGAAGCATACAAAAATGCAAAAGTTAAATCGGTTACCATTACTTCTTCAACAATTGATTCAATTGGAAAGCAAAGTTTGCCATGGTCAATTGAAAACAAGATATTTTTGAAAAATGGTAGGGTGAAAAATTTTGAAAAATTTGTCTATAATGATTATGATACTTTGCATAAAAACCCAACAATTTTTAGTCGGAAATTGCACTTCAAAAACGATTCTGTTCCATATAAAGCCGACTATCTAATTTACCCTTCCTATGTATTTACAAAAAGAAGTCTTGACAGTACTGTTGAACTAGTCACTGGAGAACCTATACCCACTTATCCTTGTTATAATTTTACAATTCCCGATTCCTTTTATTTCACAACTGATTTGATTTATGATGCGAATGGCATCATCAACGAAATTAAAAGATACCGTGATGGGAACATTTTATTTTATGAAAAAGAAAGAACTTATTGCCATGATTTTGGTGTTCCAGAAGATGATAAATCAGGAGATATTGTTTTTGATACATTATTTGAATTAAATAATCAGGATAGTTATTCTTATGATACTACATGTTCTTCAGAATGTTTCTGCGAAGCACCGCTAAGAAGATTTTATGTTAAAGATTCTATTTCGTTAAAAACAATTTCTTCTGCAAAATTGAAATCAAAATATACCAGACTTTATTATTCAGTTATTGTAAAATGTATTAATGGTTATTGCAGGATCCCAAGTGATGAATATAAAGTTAAAGATTCGCTCGGTTCCCCATGTGATAAATGTATAAAGTTGCATCAAAATGACCCTTGCCCAATTGGAAGAGTTCATTTATTTGATTCTATTTCTGTTGAAATAACACGAAACAAGAAAAAACAAATCACTTCAATTTATGCTTATAAAGGTGATTACGATAATTCAACTGTGTATTTGCGTTCAATATTTGAATATTACAAAGATGGAGTTTTAAAAAAGAAAAGTGTTGAATGCAAAAATATATTGGGAATAGATACATGGTTTGTCGTTCCCGATTCATCATGGTTAAAAAGAAATAGGGATTATTTTAAAGAGCATATTTCAACTCTTGTTACAAATTATAATGAAAAAGGTTTGTTAGAACGAAAAGAATATCAAAGAAGTAGATTATCTGAAATTAATGTAGAAGATTATCAATACGACTACTACAAGTAGGATTTCCAATTTCCAAAATAAAGAAAATCCCGAACCACTTTTCAATGATTCGGGATTTTCTATGAGTTATTTTTTTGCTTGAATAAGCTTCATCCATTCCGCAGCATCTTTCACACCAACTTTAAAAACTTCATCTTTATATGTAGTAACTTCTAGAACATTAGGATTAAGCCCTTGCTTAACCTGCTGTATTGACTTGATTTGAGATAATTCTAAATTAAAAATCACTTTTGTTTTTTGCAATTTATCTTTTAGGAAAAATAAAAACTGGTAAGTTCCACGACGCATTATTCCACTATCATCAGCTTCTAAATATAAATGCGTTGGTGTTAAGATTAATAAGGCTTCCAGTGCCCATAGTTTTGCTTTGATGTAAAAAGCGTTATCATCTCTTTTAATAATTTCAGGTGCAGTGAATTTTGAGTTGAGCATATATTTTTGTTTGGTAAATACAAATGTATAGATTTCTTTTAAACAAAAAATCCCGAACCACTTTTCAATGATTCGGGATTTTTTTGTTACTAGTAACAAGAAACTTGAAACTAAAAACACATTAGTTCTTCACTCCTAAGAAAGAATATTTTTTGCCATATTCCATCATCTGGTCGAAGAATGAATTTGGATATTCAACTTTCACATCAGTGATTTTTTCGCCGTTCATCACAGGTACTAAACGTGGTTGGATAAAGCCTTTATAAGGTTTCAATCCTAAATGCGAATATCTTTCTAAAACTTCTTTCAATAAAGTCTGGTCAACTTTTACACCGTAAGTTTCAACCAAATCTTTACCACCTTTATAATCACCTTCTGATTTCACACGTTGAATTTCTTTCAATAACTGTCCGAATAAATTTCTCAATTTTTCGTAGTCATTAATTTTCACGTAAGTTTTTCCATCACGTTTTACAAATTCAATCACGTTATCTTTTTTGCCATGTTCGTAAGCCCATTTAGCATTCAACTGACGATTACGCATGTGTGCTTCTTCTAAGTTGTCGCCCATTTTCAAACGTGTTAATTGTGAAATTAAACCATTGGTAATGTAGCTGTCATACTCCGCTTTAGCCACATCCATATTTGGCATCACTCCAATATCAATCAGTTTTTTATCCATGATGTAATACAAACCAACTAAGTCAGCACGAGCTTCTTCCAAGCAGCTTGCATAGTTTTTCAAAGTCTTATCTGTCGTTTCAACACCTGGGTTAATTTGCCCTGAAGCATGACC
>CAIQHW010000196.1 GCA_903871715.1 uncultured bacterium | reverse complement strand
CCATGAGCATTTCTTTATGGGTAAAAGTAGATACCAACGCCTGCTACATTACTGGTTTGAGTTATCAACCATATGTTATAGCGCAAAACACAAACTATCCCGGTGGATACTTTGAAGCATATTCAGTTGGTTTTTGGAATGCAAATAAAAAATTTGTTGACATTGCCTATCAATCAACAACAGGAAGTGGACCATATACATTCAGCACCGACACAACCAATTTTCATCATTGGCATCATTTAGTTGTTTGTTTTAATTATGATTCTTTAATTTTTTATGTAGATAATGTTTTGCAAAACAAAACCCACAAAGGATTTACAACCACTTATTTAGCCAACTCTCCAGTTGAAATAGGTTACACTGGCAATGCTGCAAAAGAGGCTTATGTAAATGGAAGCATTGACGATGTTCGATTTTACAAACGAGTGTTATCTGCAAAAGAAGTTGACACCTTATTTCATATCACATCCGCCAGCGGCATTGATGAGGTAAAAACTTCAAACACCATCCACATTTCGCCCAACCCCACAGCCACTTCCACCACCATCACTTGCTCACAACCCATTTCCAACGCCACTATCCAACTCATCAACTTAACTGGGCAAATTGTTTTTGAAAAACAAAACCAATCGGGCAATCATTTCAACTTGGATATGTCGCAACAAGCCGCAGGCATTTATTTTGTCGAAATCCAGCAAGCCGATAATGTTTGGCACAGCAAAATTGTGAAACAATAAAATCAGTTTATCAAGCTCATCAAGTGGAAAGTTTATAAAGAAAATTGCGGAGCTTGCAACAACCATTCAATATTCCACTTCACCAACGCAATAGTTGAGGTGGAATATTGCTTCGGCTATACAACTATTCCATCTTCCACATCGCCAGCGCAATTGTCGAAGTGGAATATTGCTTCGGCGATGTCGCTAAAGCTGTCGTCGACATGGAATATTTCGCCGTTGAGTTCAACTATTCCATTTTTATCGTCCTCTGTGCAATAATTTTTGTGTTTATTGATATTGGTAAGCTGAAAACTGATAATGTTTGGTTAACTTAGTGTCTTAGTGGTTCAAACCATTTCACTTTCTTTAAGCAAAATATTTTGTAGCCAACCTCAATTCCATTTACTTTTACAACAACAATTTTTTGCGCCATGAAAAAAATATTTTTGCTGTTGCTCGTTGTTTCTTTTGCCTTCAAATCCTTTGCTGGTATGGTTTTGATACCGATGGATGAATCGCAAAAAGAACATTTAAAAGCTTATGGCATTTGCTATTGGGTGCTAAAACAAGGCTTAGAAGCCGATTGGTTGTTGAATTACCGAGGCGGCAGTTTTGCATTTCCACAATCAGCCGACATTGAAAAAGAATGTGTGATTAGAAATGTCAGCTACTCGGTGGTTTCATCGGGTCAGTATCAAAATATTCTCACCGAAATTTCAAACCCCGAAGTGAATATGGATTTGATGAAATTGCAAAAAGCACCCAAGATTGCGGTGTATTCACCCAAAAATAAATTGCCTTGGGATGATGCCGTAACGCTGGCAATGAAATATGCCGAGATTCCTTATGATGTAGTTTATGACGATGAAGTATTAGATGAAGCCTTGCCCAAATACGATTGGCTGCACGTACATCACGAAGATTTTACAGGGCAGTATGGAAAATTTTATGCCCAATTTCACAACATGGATTGGTACCAAGAAGATGTGAGAGTGAATGAAGCTTGTGCTCACCGACATGGGTTTCAAAAAGTGAGTAAATTGAAATTAGCAGTGGCAAAAAAAATCAGAGATTTTGTAATCGGCGGTGGATTTATGTTTGCCATGTGTAGCGCCACGGATAGCTACGATGTGGCTCTGGCAGCCGAAAGCACTGACATTTGCGAAAGCATGTATGATGGCGACCCAGCCGACCCCGATTGCCAAAACAAGTTAGATTTCAATGCTTGTTTTGCCTTTGAAAACTTTAAGTTAGAACGCAATCCATTGGTATATGAATATAGCGATATTGATGCAACAAATACCCGACAAGTACCCAAAGATTTAGATTATTTTTCATTGTTTGATTTTAGCGCAAAGTGGGACCCAGTGCCAACTATGTTGTGCCAGAATCATACAAAAATTGTGAAAGGATTTATGGGACAAACCACTGCTTTCAGAAAATCAGTTATCAAAAAAAATGTGTTGATACTGGGAGAAAATAAACCTGCTAATGAAGCCCGATATATTCATGGTGAATTTGGAAAAGGTACCTGGACATGGTATGGTGGGCACGACCCCGAAGATTACGAACATCGTGTTGGCGACCCAAAAACAGATTTAGCATTGCATCCCAATTCGCCCGGTTATCGTTTGATTTTGAACAATGTTTTGTTTCCTGCGGCGAAAAAGAAAAAGCAGAAAACGTAGTTTAAAGATTCACATTCACTTGTTTCAAACTTCCAAATTTTTCTCTCTTCAATAATTTATCTTTGAATGTTGAACTCAAAACTCATTATTCATAACTCATAATTTCCCTCATGCGTTGGTTTAAATTTTTGCTCACTTTTTTCATTACGATAGCACTTTGTTTTTCGTTGAATCATCGCTTTGGAATAACACCGCCGATGGCTAAATTCCTCAATCCATTTATGGGTTGCTGGCAAAATGCAGATGCCATTCAACAAAAAAATGCGAATGAAAACATCTCACTCATCGGCTTAAAAGGCAAGAGCACTGTGCTGTTTGACGACAATCACATTCCACACATCATTGCTGATAACGAACACGATTTGTATTTTATTCAAGGTTACCTGACAGCAAAAGACCGCTTGTGGCAAATGGAATTACAAACACATGCCGCTGCTGGTAGAGTGAGTGAGATTATTGGCAGTAAAGGATTGGAGTATGACAAAACTCAACGCCGAAAAGGCATGGTTTGGGCTGCTGAAAAATCATTGAATGAAATGTTGAAAGATGAAAAAACAAAAACGATGTCGGAAGCCTATTGTAATGGTGTGAATGCTTTTGTGGATGAATTGGATGCGAAGCATTTGCCACTCGAATATAAATTGTTGGATTACAAACCCGAACATTGGACAACGCTGAAAACTGCACTGTTATTGAAGTTGATGGCTGATGATTTAAGTGGCTATTGCAATGATTTTGCTTATACCAATGCGAACAGAGTTTTTGAAAAATCAGTTTTTGATGAACTCTATCCTGATTTTCAAAACTACATTTCGCCCATTATTCCAAAAGGAACGGAATATAATTTTGAAAATATCCTTCAGCCTGATACTACAAAATTAGAATTGTACGACAACAAAAATGGTTTCGCTTATAACCTCATCCTAAATCCTTCTCCAAAGGAGAAGGACTTGAACAACCCGAAAAATATTACTTGCCTTTCTCCCTCTCCTTCGGAGAGGGCTGGGGTGAGGTCAAATGAAGAAGACAAAAATCTTTTTACGTCAAATAATTCTTTCCAAAAGCCAAATTATCAGGTAGGAAGTAATAACTGGGCAGTAGGTGGTAGTAAAACAAAAAGCGGTTATCCGATATTATGCGGCGACCCACATTTGCATTTAACGCTGCCTTCTATTTGGTATCAGGTGCAATTAACTTGCAATGGAAAATCGGTGAATGGTGCTTCGATGCCCGGTGCGCCAGGTGTGATAATTGGCTTCAACGATTCGTGTGCTTGGAGCATGACCAATGCCGAACGTGATGTAAAAAACTTTTATCACATCAAATTTAAAGATGCTTCGCAGCAAGAATATTGGTTGGATAATCATTGGGTAAAAACAGAAATGAAAATTGAAAGCATTCAGGTTCGTGGAAAGGGAATTGTCCAAGATACAGTATTCTACACGGTTTTCGGACCAGTGCAATATGACAAAGGAATGAAACTGAATAATAAAATTGAAAATCTGGCTATGAACTGGATAGGACATTATTCAAGCAATGAATTGATGACCATTTATTTATTGAATCGAGCCAACAATTTTTCGGAGTATGATAAAGCGATAAGTTATTTTCAATCGCCTGGGCAAAATTTTGTGTTTGCTTGTAAAAATAAAGACATTGCTATTTGGGAACAAGGCAGATTTGCTGTGTTGCAGCCTGAAGAAGGCAAATTTATTTTAGAAGGCAACAATTCAAAATTAGCACAACATCAATTCATTCCACACGAACAAAATCCTCACATTTTAAATCCTGAACGTGGCTTTGTGAGTAGTGCCAATCAACAACCTACAGATAATTCATATCCTTACAATTACTACGGCGATTATTATGAGTACAGAAGTTTGAGAAT
>CAIQHW010000195.1 GCA_903871715.1 uncultured bacterium | reverse complement strand
CTTGTGCTAACGCCATCATAGCCCTTTTGGGCAAATTGCTTTTTGGCACACTCCAAAATTTGTTCACGTTTTTCTACCCCTTTAATTGATGTGATTGTTGTCATGCTATTTTAAAAAACTTCGCAAAGTTAAACGTTCGTTTAATTTAATCAAACGTTTGTTTAATTTTTTGCAAAGGTATTTTCAAAACAAATTTTGGAAAACAGTTTTTAGGCGAATAAACAAATGAAGTAGGTGAATGGAAAACCGGATTAATTGCTTTTTCCGAAATTATTTTACACCAAATTTCATCCTATAATCTGCCTTCGTAAACCCTTTGCTGATGTCGGTTAGGCGATTATTAAGCAATTTTCTTTTCAAAGGTTTTAAATGGTCGGTAAATAAAATGCCCTCAATGTGGTCATATTCATGTTGAATTACACGGGCATTGATACCATCATAAGTTTCGGTATGAAACTCAAAGTTTTCATCCTGATATTCAATCGTTATTTCTTCGGGGCGATATACATTTTCACGAATGTTGGGAATGCTCAAACAGCCTTCTACATAGCCCCACTCCGTGCCTTTGCGATGGGTGATATAAGCATTGATAAAAACTTTTTTGGTGGGATTTTTATACAAATGCAAATCTTCATCATCGGGCTCGGCATTTTCAATAATTTGTTTGCTATCCATCACAAACAAGCGAATTGATTTGCCAATTTGTGGCGCAGCCAAACCTACACCATGAGCATGATACATGGTGTCCCACATATTTTTAATCAATTCTTGCAAGCCTTCATAATCGGCATCAATTTCTTCAGCCACACGTTTCAACATTGGGCTGCCGTAAGCAACAATGGGTAAAATCATTTTTGTAAAATCAATTTTTGTTTTTCATTTCTAAATAATACTGCAAAATAATGGTAGCACTCACTTGGTCAATCAAACCTTTATCTTGTCGTTGCATTTTCTTCACACCACTTTGGATAAGGCTTTGCGAAGCCATTTTGGAAGTGAATCGTTCATCTACCATTTTCAATTCCATGTTTGGAAAAATTTGTTGAAATTTTTCTACAAACTTTTTTACAGGCGCAGTGCCGTGTGTATCGTTGCCTCTCAAATCTTTCGGTTCACCAATCACCACTTTTTCTACTTTTTCTTTCAAAAAATATTGTTTCAAAAACTCCATAATTTTTGGCGACTCCACAGTGGTTAAAGCCGTGGCAATAATTTGCAACTCGTCGGTAACCGCTATACCACAACGTTTCATCCCATAATCAATTGCCAATATTCTTGCCATAATGAGTGTAAAGGTAAGCAAGAAAGTATTGCAGATGGAATGTAAAACAGAAAAGACTTTGCGTTATACTTTCACTTTTAGTATCTCCTTATAAATCGCCAGTTCTTTTTCCAAGTCTTTTACTCGTTCGGATAAAACAGCTACTTGCACATTGGTTTCGGCTAATGCCACCGAAGTAGGTTTGCCTTTTAAATTTAACTGATGGCTTAAGTACTCGAAAAAATCAAAATCCAACGCCTTGCTCAAATCCCACAGAATTCGACTTTGTAAACTGGCTTGTTGGGTATAAGCTTGCATCGAAACACCGCTTTTGCCCATCAGCCTGCCAATACTGGCTCGTGTGGTTTTTGCTTTATCTATTTGCTGTTGTAGCACTTGCCCCAAGTGAGGCATTTTGTTTTTGGTAGCCATTTGGTTTGAATATTTACAACAAAGATAAATCAATAAATACAAAAGTAGTGTAGCTATTTACATGATTAATGTATTTAACCACATTAATAGTGTTAATGATTACATTATTAATGAATCAACTTTAATTTTAAATGACTAATTATACAATATTAATGAATGCCTAAACACTATTATTGTGAATGAGTTTATTAATAATTAAAAGCGATACAAAATTAATGTATTTTACTACATTAGTTTTGTATTTATTGAAGTTGCTAACTGCTTCAAAGCCAAATTTTAAATCGATTCACAAAGTTTTTTCTCCATGCAATAGTTCTACCGAAATTAATTTTTCAAATTTCTTTCGTTGATTTGCGATTCTAAAACCATTATAACATGACAACATTAGGAATCGTTCACACAGTAATATCTGTTGCAGCAATTGCTGTAGCCGCAGTAAGTTTGTTGAAAGACAAATTTATTTTGCCACAATCTTCGTTAGGAAAAACATACAGCATCTTAAATGCGTTGGCTTGCATCAGTTCATTTTGGTTATCAAAAGCTGGAGGTTTTAACCCTGGTCATGCCATTGGGATTTTGATTTTAGTATTGATAGCCGTTGCGTATTTACTGAACAGCAAAACCTTTTCACAAGCAAAATTCATTGTAGTTTTCTGCATGAGTTTTTCGTTGTTTCTTTCTTTTGTGCCAGCCGTGAATGAAACATTAACCCGTATTCCAATTGGACATCCATTAGCAGCAAACGCTGATGCAGCCATCATCAAACAAACTGTGTTGCTTTTGTTTGTGATGTTTGTTGGCGGATTTATTTTTCAATTCAGAAAATTGAGAAAGGAAGGGAAATAAATTTTTTGTAGTTTTGTAAAAAACAATTTTATCATGAGAGTGATGTTAGATATTAGAGACAACAAAGCCGCTTCATTGCTTGATGTTTTGAAAAGTTTGAACTATGTAAAAACAGAAATTCTTACACCATACAAAGCAAAAGTTTTGCATGATGTGAAAGAGGCTGTGGAAGAAATGAAATTAATCAAAGCAGGAAAATTGAAAGGAAAAAACGCCGAAGATTTATTCGATGAGTTATAAAATCATCTCCATTCCTAAGTTT
>CAIQHW010000194.1 GCA_903871715.1 uncultured bacterium | reverse complement strand
TACAAAAGAAATCTTTGAAAATAAAATTATGGAAAGTGCAAAAGCAGTAGCCGAAGAATTTGAGAAAAAGCAAATTGTAAAAGAATATCGGCATTTATTAAAATCGCTGAAAGGCAATCTGGATAAGGCTGACAGAAAACATATTCGCTTAGCTTTTGAAATGGCTGCCGAAGCCCATCAAGGCATGCGCCGCAAAAGTGGTGAGCCTTATATTTTACATCCACTGGCTGTTGCAAAAATTGTGGCTGGCGAAATTGGGTTAGGACCAACGGCTGTGATTGCAGCATTGTTGCACGATGTGGTAGAAGATACTGAACTAACGCTGGAAGATATTCAACGCGAATTTGGAAAACCAATTGCGCAAATTGTTGATGGACTCACTAAAATAAAAGGTGTGTTTGATGTAAGCAGCGGTGCGCAAGCCGAAAACTTTCGCAAAGTGTTGGTGGCAATGGCAGAAGATGTGAGAGTGATTTTGATAAAAATTGCCGACCGATTGCACAACATGCGAACTTTGGATAGTATGAGCCGACCCAAGCAAATGAAAATTGCTAGCGAAACCACTTACCTGTATGCCCCGTTGGCGCATCGTTTGGGGCTTTACAACATCAAAGGCGAATTGGAAGATTTGAGTTTGAAATTTATGCAACCCGATATCTACAGAGATATTGCTAAAAAGCTAGCTGAATCAAAAACGAAACGAACAAAATACATCAATGAATTTGTAAAGCCGATTAAAGAAGTGTTGAACGAAAGCGGCATGAAAGTAGAGGCTTATGGCAGACCAAAATCCATTTCTTCCATTTATAATAAAATGGTAAAAAAAGGCGTACGATTTGAAGAGGTGTATGATTTGTTTGCTATCAGAATTATTGTAGATGCACCACCCGAAATTGAAAAACAAGAGTGTTGGAAAATTTATTCTTTCATTACCGATTTTTACAAACCCAATCCAGATAGGCTTCGCGACTGGATTTCGACACCAAAAAGTACAGGCTATGAAGCCTTGCATATTACAGTGATGGGACCCGAAGGCAAATGGGTGGAAGTGCAAATCAGAAGCAAACGCATGGATGAAATTGCCGAAAGAGGTTTTGCTGCGCATTGGAAATATAAAGAAGGCAATATCCAAGAATCGCATATCGATGATTGGTTGAATAAAATACGGGACATGCTCAACAGCCCATCCACCAATGCTTTGGAGTTAGTGAGTGATTTTAAACTCAATTTATTTGCTGATGAAATTTATGTGTTTTCGCCCAAAGGCGATTCGCGATTGATGCCCAACAAATCAACAGCTTTAGATTTTGCTTTTGAAATTCATACGGCGTTAGGATTGCAATGTATTGGCGCAAAAGTGAATCATCGGTTAGTGCCCTTAAGTCATCCATTAAAAAATGGCGACCAAGTAGAAATCATTACCAGTACTAAGCAAAAGCCGCATGAAGACTGGTTAAATTTTGTAGTAACTGCAAAAGCACGAGCAAGAATTAAAGATGCTTTTAAAGAAGAAAAAAGAAAAATTGCCGAGCAAGGAAAAATATTGTTAGATAAAAAATTGAAGCATTTAGAAGTTATCTTAACCAATGAAAACTTGAATGTTTTGATGAAAGAATTTATGGTGAACAACATAACCGATTTGTACTATCACATTGGTTTAAAAACAATCAATTTAGAAGATTTAGATAAAGCTAAAATTTTGGGTGGTAAATTTATGTTTGCAAAGGAAAAACCTGCAACCATCCACGTGATTGACTTTGAACAGGAGGTAAAACAAATTTTAGCAAAAAATGCCGAGATAACTATTTTTGGAAACGAGCTAGGAGCCAAGGTGGAGTATACTTTGGCGAAATGTTGTAACCCCATTCCAGGCGATGATGTGTTTGGTTATGTAACTGCCACCGAAGGTTTAAAAATTCATACCACTAAATGTCCAAACGCTATTCGATTGCTTGGAAATCAAGCCCACAGGGTAATTGCAACTAAATGGAGCAAAAATCATGAAGTAGCATTTTTAACGAGATTAAAAATTAGAGGCATTGACGAAGTGGGTGTAATGAGCAAAATAACTGAAGTAATTTCTGGCGAAATGAAAATGAATATTCGCTCCATTTCCATTGATACAATGGACGGAATTTTTGAAGGCGATTTTATGGTTTATGTAAATGACACTTTGCAATTAGAACAAGTAATTCAAAAATTACTTGCGCTAAATGGTATTCAAAATGTGGAAAGAATTGAAAAAACTGCGACGAATTAATTATCAGTATAGCCAATTAAAAAGAATTGTTTTTTCTTCAAAAAGATTTGTTGGTTTCAAAAAGTAGGCGTACATTTGCCGTCCAAAAAAAAATAGCGAATGCCTACTATTCAACAATTAGTAAGAAAAGGACGTACGATTATTCGTGCAAAATCAAAATCTCGTGCGTTGGACAATTGTCCTCAACGCCGTGGTGTATGTACTCGTGTTTACACTACTACACCTAAAAAACCAAATTCAGCTTTGCGCAAAGTTGCAAAAGTGCGATTAACAAACAAAAACGAAGTTATCGCTTACATCCCGGGTGAAGGTCATAATTTACAAGAACATAGTATTGTTTTGATTCGTGGTGGTAGGGTAAAAGATTTACCTGGTGTGCGTTATCACATCATTCGCGGCACTTTGGATACCGCTGCAGTCAAAGTACGGATGCAAGGTCGATCAAAATATGGGGTAAAAAAACCAAAATAATACCTCAAGAAAACCTCATGGGCAATCCTCACCCAAGGGGTGGATTGCACTAATGT
>CAIQHW010000193.1 GCA_903871715.1 uncultured bacterium | reverse complement strand
CATCGTGTAGTAATAATATTTTTGGCAAGGCACCACAATCATCACTTGCTTTCGTGCTACACGTTTTAACTCTTCAATGGCAGGTTTTGGATTTTTCAAATGTTCGATGGTGTGATGACAAGTAACAATGTCGAAACTCTTATCAGCAAAGGGCAAACGCTCGATATTGCCTTTTACATAATTGCCTTTGTTGAGCTTCACTTCATCGTACATGTCTAAACCTGTTACTTCTAGATTTGTTTTTTCTGAAACTGTATTTAGCCAATAGCCACGTCCGCAACCCACATCCAGCAAGGTTCTTGCTTCAGACGAAAAATTTTTAATCATAAAATCAATCGAAGGTTGATTCATGTCAGTAGGTCGGTCAGTAGCCATGCAATCTAGCTCTCGATAGGCTTTGGCATATTCTTCATCAGTCATATCATACACCAAACTTTTAAAATCCATGTAGAAATCAACCTTCTTTCCTTTGTACCAAATGTAAAAGAATGGATACATAAACCAGCGACTGTCGCGGATTACAGGTGGAATGCATTCATCAATGATATAGCGAATTGTATTTGTTATTGAGCGATTCATTTTTTATAAAAAAGTTTCCAAAGATAGAAAAAAAGAAAAGCCAACAATGATTTTATTAAGTTGAAGGGAATAAAATTTTTCAAAAAAATAAGTTGTTTTCAATTTATTTTAAAACTATCTCACAAATTTCTCAGAAAGACTTGTTCAAAAGAACTATTTTTGTTTCCTTTTTTAAAAATCTAAAATAAATTTTTCGCAAAAATGAGCGATAAGCAATGCACGTTAAAAGCCGCCGTATCTATATCTGGGGTTGGACTTCATACAGGTAAACACGTTACATTAACCTACAAACCTGCGCCGCCCAATCATGGGTTTAAATTTAAACGAATTGATTTGCCAGACCAACCCATCATTAATGCTGATGCTGATTTGGTGGTTGATGTGTCGAGAGGAACTACTTTAGAACAAAATGGGGCAAGGGTTTCAACAGTTGAACATTCGCTTGCTGCCCTGGTGGGCATGGGTTTAGATAATGTATTGATTGAAATGAATGGTATGGAAGTACCTATCATTGATGGCAGTTCGCAACCATTTGTAGATGCTATTCAAAGCGTTGGAATTGAGGAGCAGAATGCAGTTCGAGAATACTTTGTATTGAATACCACAGTTCAATATTACGACCCAATTAAAAAAGTGGAAATGACTGCAGTGCCTGCCGAAGATTATCAAATTTCCGTGATGGTGGACTACAACTCACCGGTGTTGGGCACTCAACATGCTACGCTGCATCACATTTCAGAGTTTAAAGATGATTTTGCCAGCAGCCGCACATTTTGTTTTTTGCACGAATTGGAATTGTTGTTGGATAATAATTTGATAAAAGGTGGTGATTTAAGTAATGCCATTGTAGTGGTTGATAAATTGGTGAGCGACGAAGAATTGGCTCGGTTGGCAGTTTTATTTAATCGCGATAAAGTGTCGGTGCAACAAGAAGGCATTTTAAACAATGTTGATTTGCGTTATCAAAACGAACCTGCTCGTCATAAATTACTAGATGTGGTGGGCGATTTGGCGTTGATTGGTACACCAATAAAAGGAAAAGTTTTTGCCAGCCGACCAGGTCATGCTAGTAATGTGGAGTTTGCAAAAAAAATAAAAGCTTACATCAAAGCTGCGAAAAACATAAATGTAGTGCCCGAATATGATGAGAATAAAAAACCAGTTTTCGACATTCGCCAAATTGAAAAAGCATTTCCACACAAGTATCCGTTTTT
>CAIQHW010000192.1 GCA_903871715.1 uncultured bacterium | reverse complement strand
CCAATTCTTTTTTGTTGATTCTTTCAATATCGGCTTTTGAAAAAACATTACCAACTAATTTTGATGAAACATCCGAATCGGCATTGGTAGCAGCATTTGAGCCCTTCGAATTTGTGTTTTTATTCGCCAAATTTTGTTGTTGTGCTTCATAAGCCGACATTTCAGAAGTTACATTTTCGGCTTTAAAACTGTTGGCAAAATTTTCATTACCATCATTAATATTGGTGCTACCATTTGCATCAATAGCGTTAGAAACTGCATCAACATTGGTTTGTGTGTTTGGTACATTTTTCTCAGCAGCAACATTTGCATGGCTTACTAATGCATTTGTTTCATCAGCATTGCTTTTTGCATCCACATTATTTTTGCCATAATTGATGTAAAAAAAGCTACCACTGCCAATTAAAACTACCGCTGGAATCAACAAATTTAACATCCAATTGCTAAAAAAAGATGAACTCATAGTACCCGATAAATTGGAAGCACCTGCCGCCAAGTCCTCTTCCAAGCTGCTTTGCACACCCTCCCACACTTTGGGTGAAGGTTCTATTTCAAAATGCTCGGCTCGATTTTTTAATTGCTGCTCGAAATTGTTGTGAGTGGTATTTGCCATTTTCAAAATTGTTTTTGTGTTTGTAGTTTTATTTTAAGTTGGTTATTTTACAAAAATATCGTTTTGTTTTAAAAGTTCTTCTAACAGTTGTTTTGCTCTCATTAATTGACTCCGGCTTGTGCCTTCAGCAATTTTTAAATGCTCGGCAATCTCTTTGTGGCTGTAGCCTTCAATGGTATGCATGTTCAAAATTATTCTGTATCCTTCGGGCAATTGTTGAACAGAATCCCAAATCAATTTACTGTCATAATTATCCATCGATTTATCTAAATCGCTTTGAACATCCATTGCAGTTTCCAAATTCATTTCGTCATAAATATGATGGTTGTGTTTGATATTATTCAATGCCGTGTTTACCGTAATTCTGCGCAACCATGCATCCAAACTGCCATCGTTTTTATACGTTGGTAAATAGTTGAAAATGCGTATAAATGCGTCTTGCAGCACATCTTCGGCTTCTTCCAATGAACGACTATATCGAAAACATATCCCCAATAATTTTGGCGAAAACCTATCAAAAAGTTCTTTTTGTGCGCTTCTATTGCCAGCCACACATTGTTGATATAGCTCTTTTTCGCTTAACATTATTATATTCTTCTAAAGACAATAAAAATGAGCAAAACGCTGCATGGATGCAAACAATTTTGTGTTATTTTATCAACAACAGTTGTTTATTAATTTATTTTTTTACTTTGAAATAATTGCTGCAACCATTAATACTATTGGCTTTGCAGCATTATTTCTAAAAAACAAAAAGCGGCTCAGAAAATTCCGAACCGCCTTTTGTACCTAAAAAACACTCTATAAACCTCTCTTTAATTTAAAAGTTTAAAGTTTAAAATTCAAAGTTGTTTTAGTAAACTTTAAACTTTTCATTTTTAACTTTTAATTATTTCTTCTCATCTTTCACTTCTTCAAAAGCTACATCTTCTACGTTGTCGCTTTTGTTTTCAGCCGATGGATTGCCTTCAGCGTTTGGTTGTGCACCAGCAGCTTGTTGTTCGTTCATTGCT
>CAIQHW010000191.1 GCA_903871715.1 uncultured bacterium | reverse complement strand
CATGGCTGATTGAGTAACCTTCTTCAATCAAATCTAACACAGTTGATTTAATCGAACCATAAGTTGAACCCCAACCTAAAACTAATATTTTGCCTTTTTCAGCACCAACTTCAATTTTTTGCAAAGGCATATAATCAGCTACTTTTTCCACTTTTGCAGCTCTCATCTTAATCATGAATTCATGATTTTCAGGGTCGTAGCTTACATTACCTGTTTCATGTTGTTTTTCCAAACCACCCAATCGATGCATCAATCCTGGTGTTCCAGGTGTTACCCACGGACGAGCTAATTTTTCATTTCGTTTGTAAGGCAAAAATTTTGTTTCACCTTCATCCAATTTTGTTTTAAATTTAACTTCGATAGGCGCAATATCACTGGCTTTGGGGAATTTCCAAGGCTCTGCACCGTTGGCAATATAACCATCACTCAACAACATAACAGGCACCATGTGTTGCAATGCGATACGGCATGCTTCAATCGTAACTTCAAAACAATCGCTTGGTGTGCTGCATGAAATCACCACCATCGGGCATTCGCCGTTTCTACCATATAATGCTTGTAATAAGTCTGCTTGTTCAGTTTTTGTTGGCAATCCTGTTGATGGTCCACCACGTTGAATATTCACCACAACCAATGGCAATTCCATCATCACTGCTAAACCAATGGCTTCGCCTTTTAAAGCAATGCCCGGGCCTGAAGATGTTGTGATAGCTAAGTTTCCGCCGTAAGCCGCACCTATGGCTGCACAGATAGATGCAATTTCATCTTCACATTGCATAGTGCGTACGCCAAAATTTTTGTATTTTGATAAGTCGTGTAAAATATCTGATGCTGGTGTGATAGGATAAGAAGCCAAAAATAATGGCAAACCACTTTTTTGCGAAGCAGTGATGAAACCCATAGCCACAGCCTGATTACCCATGATACTACGATAAGTTCCAGCTTCTACTTTTGCTTTTGGCACCTCATATCGTGTCATGAAAGTTTCAGTGGTATCGCCATAATTGTAACCAGCTTTCAACACTTTTATATTCGATTCTAAAATCTCTGGTTTTTTACCAAATTTTTCTGTCAAGAAATTAACAGTGAAATCCATATTCCGATTATACATCCAATATAAAAAGCCCAACACGAACATATTTTTTGAGCGATCTTTTTCTTTCATTCCCAAGCCAGCCATATCGGCCAATGCTTCACGGGTTAATTTCGTAACATCAATTTTATAAAGTTTATAACCATCCAAACTACCATCTTCTAAAGGATTTATTCCTTCTGGATAATTTGCTAAACGCAAATTTTTTGCATCATAACCATTGGTATCAACGATTATGATTCCGCCTTTTTTCAAATTTTTCAAATTGCTTTTTAATGCAGCAGCATTCATGGCTACCAACACATCGCAATTATCACCAGGTGTATAAATTTCGTTGGAACTAAAATGCAATTGAAATCCCGAAACGCCTGGAATAGTGCCTTGTGGCGCACGAATTTCGGCAGGGAAATCGGGGAAAGTGGCTAAATCATTGCCATACAACGCAGCAGCATTGGTGAATTGACCGCCCGTTAATTGCATACCATCACCCGAATCGCCAGCGAATTTTATCACCACATCACTTAATTGTTCTATTGTAGCACTCATCTATTTTTGATTTACGATTTATTAATTTCGATTGAAAGCAAAACGCTATTCACTTTTTTGCGGCGCAAAGGTAAGTGTTTGAAAATAAAATTGAGGGAGATTTTTTTGATTAAAATTTCATTTACAAAACACAACAAGCGAATGAAAAAATAGTTGAATCATTTTCAATTGTTACCTTCGCCTTCCCTTTATGCAAAATGGAAAATTAATAGTTGTTGCTGCACCAAGCGGTGCTGGAAAAACCACAGTGGTAAAGCATTTGCTGCAACATTTGCCACAGTTGGCTTTTTCTGTTAGTGCTGCCACTCGTGAAAAACGAGCCAATGAAATGGATGGCGTTGATTACTATTTTATGTCGCCCGATGATTTTAAAAAGAAAATCGAAAACGATGAATTTGTAGAATGGGAAATGGTGTATGAAGGCAAATATTACGGCACTTTAAAAAGCGAATTGCAACGCATTTGGAACGAAAATAAACACGTAATTTTTGATGTGGATGTGGTGGGTGGATTGCACATCAAACAAAAATATCCAACCGAAACTTTAGGCATTTTTATTAAGCCGCCCGATATTTTAACATTGGCTCAACGGTTGCAAAATCGCAACACCGAAGATGCAAAAAGTTTACAAGAGCGAATTGATAAAGCTGAACACGAAATCAGCCATGCGCCTCATTTTGACGTAACTATTTTGAATGACAATTTAGAAGTTACTTTAAAAGAAGCAGAAATTTTGGTGAAAGAATTTTTGGAAAAAAACCCTACGACTTAATATTAATATTCTTAAAATACTCTTCAACCCGGCCTTTGTAGTAGGGACGAAGATTTGGCGGCACAGTTTTATACAATTCCAATTCGGCTTGGCGTTTCAATAAATATTCTTTCAACGATGGCGGCATCGGTTGTTGCTTATCATCTGCCGTTTTGCTTTCACGTTGTTGGTCTTGATCTTGCTTGCGTTCAGCGTTTTCAGCTTCTAATAATCGCGTTAAAATATCTTGTTGGCGGCGCAACATTTCTTCGGTCAATCGCTTGTTCACTAAATCAGTTTCGTTGCGTTCCATATCTTTTTCCAACTGTTGCAAATTGCCAAATTTATTTTTTCCATCTCGATTATTTTCTTGGTCATATTTTTGCAAAGCCTTACGTATAGCGGCTTGCTTGGCTGCCAACTCTGCAAATTGCTGACTGCTCAACGAACCTTCTTTGTTTGATGGCTTCCCATTTTTACTTTCTTGTTGGCTTTGTCCACCATTGCCCATTGCGCTACCACCTGGCTTTTCGCCAGGTTTTTCTCCTGGTTTGTTGCCCGGTTTATCACCTGGTTTTTGCCCCAACATTTTCGCAATTTGCTCTTGCATTTCTTTGCTCATTTGCGAAATGTCCTTCAAGCCTTTCCCACTTTTTTTGCCAGATTTTCCTTTGCCGCTGCCGCCCGGTTTATTGCAACTTCCGCTGCCAGGTTTGCTGCTTTGCGATTGCTGTTGCATTTGCATATTCTGCATAATTTCTGTCAGCATCAATGCTAAATTATTGGCGCCAGTCATAATGTATTGTTGTTCACCGCTTGCCTGATAAGTGTTTCGAGCCTCCAAGCTGGCAATCGTACGGTCTTGATATTTATTAATATCGCCCATTTGCTCGGTAACAATTTTCTTAATCTGCATCACCGTTTTGCCCAGCGAATACAAACTGTCTTCAATCATTTTTGAATCTTCTTTCAATTTTTGTTGACGTTGCATCATCGCCAAATACTGCGGATTGTTGATGTTTGCCGTTCTCACATCATTCATCAAATCTTCTTGGTCATAACTCAATTTTACTAAGTTTTCCAACAACTGACGAATCGCTCTCAAATCCATTTCCAACTGTTGCGCTTCGGCATCTTCCTTTTTCTGTTCCATATGCTGCGCCAAACTTTTCATTTTTGAGGAAGCACTTTTTTGACTCTTACCAGCTTTGCCATTTTGTTGTTTATCCAAACTCTCTGAAGCATCTTGCATGTCTTGCTCCGTTTCTTTTTGGTCTTGTTTGGTGTCGTCCATTTTCAACGCATCTTTTCCTTCTTTATCCAATTTTGCAATTTCATCCAATTGCTTTTTGATGTCTGCGAAATCTTTTTTCAAATCCTCTTGTTGTTGCTTCAAATCCTTATTCACAGCCGCATCTGCCGATTTATTTTCTTCGGTTTTCTTTTCTACATCAT